>NZ_BAABWE010000032.1:0-421 GCF_040371755.1 Oceaniserpentilla sp. 4NH20-0058 | reverse complement strand
TTTGATCATTCATACAAACTTCGTATTCACAATCATCAACGGCTCCATCATATTTAAAATATCGGAGGATTGAATATGCCAAAACCAAGGAAGGAACAGGTGAGTCTTGAGGCTACGCCTTATTATCACTGTGTATCCCGCTGTGTACGTAAAGCATTTTTATGCGGTTATGATTCCCACAGCGAAGTAAGCTATGAGCATCGACGCGCGTGGCTTGAAGAAGCATTGCTGGAGCAAGCGCAAGTCTTTGCCATTGATATTGCAGCCTACGCCATCATGTCCAATCACTATCACGTGGTGTTACACGTCAATCAAAAACAAGCTGAGCACTGGGATATTGATGAGGTTATTGATCGCTGGCATAAGCTGTACAAAGGCAACGCCCTTAGCCAACGTTATTTAAGCGATCCTAATTTTTCGA
>NZ_BAABWE010000031.1:0-480 GCF_040371755.1 Oceaniserpentilla sp. 4NH20-0058 | reverse complement strand
CCAGATTGTAATGCCACCTGCCAAAGTAGCTCAGGCTTAATCTTAGATGCCTATCTGCAAGATCAAGACAACGATGGTATTACGGATACCCTTGATGATGATGATAATAACGATGGCATCGTGGATGCCGATATTGATGGCGATGGTTTAATCGACATTACATCGTTACATCGCTTAGATGCAATGCGTTATCAGCTAGACGGTATCGGCTTACGTCTTACCACTGATGCCGGTCTAGATTTTTCTGGCTGTTCAATTGTGATCCATCAAGGTATCGCACAGCGTCGCTGTCATGGATATGAGTTAGTAACGGACTTGGATTTTGATACCAACCACAATGGTGTAGTTGACACCAATGATGATTATTGGAATGACGGTGCAGGTTGGCTGCCTATTGGTGACTCAGCTCGCTATTTTACAGCAGACTTTAACGGTAACGGTCATGTGATTCGTCATCTAACCATCAACCGCCCAAGTACT
>NZ_BAABWE010000030.1:0-600 GCF_040371755.1 Oceaniserpentilla sp. 4NH20-0058 | reverse complement strand
TCTGCTTTTAAAGCATGGATAGGAGATGGCAAGCAATTTAAAAAAGGCCGAGATGCATCAGCTGCTTTAGGTATTGTGCCGAGACAGCATAGTTCTGGTGGCAAAAACGTTTTACTGGGTATAACTAAAAAAGGTGATTGTTATCTTCGATCACTTGTTATTCACGGGGCAAGATCAGTTGTCAGGATGGCAGCCAATAAAACAGATGAATTAAGCAGATGGATTAATGCCTTGGTTGAGCGCAGAGGGAAAAATCGAGCCACTGTTGCGTTAGCCAACAAGTTAGTTCGAATCGCTTGGGTATTGGTTGTCAAAAAAGAAACGTATCAAGCATCTTAGAATAAAGATTTGCAGATAGAGTAACCAACCACCAAGTTGCAAAGAAAAAGTAAAAGATGACGAAATAGGTAAAACCAGCACATTAAAAACCTGTCTTTTCCGTGGGTACTCGATACCGTTAGGTCGATCAGGATAATGTGCGCGGAGGCTCATCAAGGTCCAAGCATGCAAATATGCTGATATGAGAGACCGAATATACGGCAGCAACCTAACTTTCGAAATTTGATACTTTTATCTTGCAAGCTGGGGGGAGACCATATA
>NZ_BAABWE010000029.1:0-704 GCF_040371755.1 Oceaniserpentilla sp. 4NH20-0058 | reverse complement strand
TTGCTGGCAGCAAAGCTTAAGGGGTAAACATCAATATTATCTGCCACCCCGTCGCCATCACTGTCCCGGTGAATGATGCCATTTAAGTTCAGCGCAGGCAGTTGCTGGTTAGAGCCAAAATCCCAATAGGGTTGGAATACACCATTAGTGTCGGTAACGCCATAGGTGTCCCAGTCTTTAAATACCGTAACAGGGCCGCTTAGACCTTCGGCTGCACCATCTTCACTAACACAGTTGCTATTGGCATAATCAGTATTGGCCATCACCCCACAGCGTAAAGTGGCCAGCTCTAACCCAACATAGCTATTCGCTTCGCTGCTTAGATGACTGGTTAATTGCCCAGAAGCATCCGTGGCCCAATAGTTGTTTTGTAAGGTATCTTGTGAAAAGCGCGCACCGCCTACTAACCCGCCCATAGTTGATAAATTTATAGAGCCTTCTACCCAAACGCTGCTCAGATTACCCTCTACTGTGTTACTTATATTTGAAATAAAACCAATCAAACCACCCACATTATCGCCTTCAGCCGCCACTCGGCCACTGACTAAATTGGCGCGAATAATGTTTCTAAAATTCACAAACCCAACCAACCCGCCTGTATCGGCATCCCCTGAATATATACTTTCTACCGACCCCATCATCGTATTAGCTTCTAAGGTATTATTTGAACGAGCATATCCCGCTAAACCACCTACATTAGATCT
>NZ_BAABWE010000028.1:0-740 GCF_040371755.1 Oceaniserpentilla sp. 4NH20-0058 | reverse complement strand
CGTTGTGTAGGTTTGTTTAGTTATATAAACGGGGCGGATATTCGTCAGCTAGTGCTTACTGAGGTGAATATAATAGGTGGATTTTATGTAGGTGGTTTAGCGGGGTGTGCTCGTTCAAATAATACCTTAGAAGCCAATACGATGATGGGTTCGGTAGAAAGTATATATTCAGGGGGTGCCTATACCGGCGGGTTGCTTGGTTATATCAATCGTAATAACGTCATTCGCGCTAATTTAGTCAGTGGCCGAGTGGCGGCTGAAGGCGATAATGTGGGTGGTTTGATTGGTGAGGCTGGTTTATACAATACAGTAGAAGGTAACCTGAGTACGGCGTGGGTGGAAGGCTCTTCAGGCGTCGGTGGGTTGTTGGGGGGTACTTATTGGTTTCTTTCATTATTACAAACCAATACACTACGAAATAATTACTGGGCCACGGATGCTTCTGGGCAATCAACCAGTTATGGAAGCCGCAGAGAGAATAACTATTCTGGGTTAGAGCTGACGACTTTACGCTGTGAGGTGACGGCTAATGGCAGTGATTGCAGCGATACCACACTATATAATAACTGGGACACCTATGGCGTTACCGACACTAATGGTGTATTCCAACCCTATTGGGATTTTGGCTCTAATCAGCAACTGCCTGCGCTGAACTTAAATGGCATCATTCACCGCGACAGTGATGGCGACGGGGTGGCAGATGATATTGATGTTTACCCATTAAGCTTTGCTGCCAGCAC
>NZ_BAABWE010000027.1:0-883 GCF_040371755.1 Oceaniserpentilla sp. 4NH20-0058 | reverse complement strand
CTCCCATCTAATGTCTTGCTAATTACTCAACGATCTTAGCAACAACACCCGCACCTACCGTACGACCACCTTCACGAATCGCGAAACGTAGACCTTCGTCCATCGCGATTGGGTGAATTAGTTCAGCTGTTAGCTGTACGTTATCACCAGGCATTACCATTTCTACGCCTTCTGGAAGTATGCACTCACCAGTTACGTCAGTTGTACGGAAGTAGAACTGTGGACGGTAACCTTTGAAGAATGGAGTGTGACGACCACCTTCATCTTTACCTAGTACGTATACTTCGGCTTCGAATTTAGTGTGCGGAGAGATTGATCCAGGCTTACAAAGAACCTGACCACGCTGTACTTCTTCACGCTTAGTACCACGCAGAAGAACACCACAGTTTTCGCCAGCACGACCTTCGTCAAGAATCTTACGGAACATCTCAACACCAGTAACAGTTGTTTTCGTAGTTTCTTTGATACCTACGATTTCAACTTCTTCACCAGTACGTACGATACCGCGCTCAACACGACCCGTTACAACTGTACCACGACCTTGGATAGAGAATACGTCTTCGATCGGCATGATGAATGAACCATCTACTGCACGCTCTGGCTCTGGGATGTAGCTGTCTAGAGTTTCTAGAAGCTTCTTAACTGCACTTGTACCTAGGCCGTCTGTGTCTTCGCCGTTTAGAGCCATTAACGCAGAACCTGGAACGATTGGAGTATCATCACCTGGGAAGTCGTACTCAGATAGTAGGTCACGTAATTCCATGTCTACTAGCTCTAGCATTTCTTCGTATTCTTCTGTTCCGAAACCACCACAGTCTTCAGCTAGAAGGTCTGCTTTGTTTAGGAATACTACGATATAAGGTACACCAACCTGACGAGAAAG
>NZ_BAABWE010000026.1:0-913 GCF_040371755.1 Oceaniserpentilla sp. 4NH20-0058 | reverse complement strand
CGCTGGGTTTACCTCTGGCTTCAAAAGCCAGTCGTAACGCTTTCGCGGTTAATTCACTATTGGGTGAATGCGATAACGCCCAGCCCACCACGGTTCGTGAATACAGGTCGATGACCACCGCTAAATACGCCCAGCGCTTACCGGTCCAGATGTACGTGACATCGCCACACCAGATCTGATTAGGGCTGGCTGGATTAAATTCACGGTTCAATAAATTTGCAGCAACAACGTGCTCTCTACCCGTCCGACGATATTTATGCTTAGGTGTTTGGCAGCTTTGAATTTCAAGTTCTCTCATGCGCTGTGCAGCAACGTACCGGCTCATGGGAAAGCCTTCGGTAGTCGATATCTTAGCGATTGTGCGAGCACCGGCTGATCCATTGCTGATCGCATGCAGACGTTTTACTTGAGCTTGCTGTTTTAGTTTTATTGGATTGATGGAATGAAGTCGATTAACCCAGTAGTAAAAAGCACTCCGACAAACATTAAACGCTGCACATAAGCTTCGCGTACAGAAAGCTCTCTTAAGCTTTTTGACTAGCGCGAACCTCTCATGCTGTCTGACATTAAGAGAGCGGAAGCCTTTTTTAAAATATCCTTCTCGGTTTCCAGTTGTTTGATGCGCTTTTTAAGTTCTAAAATTTCACGCTGTTCTTCTGTAATGGGCAAACCATCTGATACCTGACCACTGCGCTCTTTACGCAGCTTAGAAACCCACTTGCCTAATGTGGACTCCCCAACTCCCATGGCCTTAGCAGCATCTTTTGTTGAATAGCCTTGATCTAATACAAGTTGAGCGCACTCAACTTTAAATTCTGGGGTAAAACGGGCTCTGCTCATATTGTCACCATAATTATCTGGGTGCATTTTAGCACCTCTTATTAGGTGTCCAAATTTAGTGTGCCACTACAGT
>NZ_BAABWE010000025.1:0-933 GCF_040371755.1 Oceaniserpentilla sp. 4NH20-0058 | reverse complement strand
TTTGATCATTCATACAAACTTCGTATTCACAATCATCAACGGCTCCATCATATTTAAAATATCAGAGGAGTGAATATGCCAAAACCAAGGAAGGAACAGGTAAGCCTTGAGGCTACGCCTTATTATCACTGTGTGTCACGCTGTGTGCGTCGGGCATTTTTATGTGGTTATGACAGCCACGATAAAGTGAGCTACGAACATAGGCGAGCTTGGCTTGAAAATGAGTTATTAAACCAAGCACAAATCTTTGCCATTGATATTGCCGCCTACGCCATTATGTCCAACCACTATCACGTGGTGTTACACATAAATCAAAAACAAGCTGAGCACTGGGATATTGATGAGGTTATTGATCGCTGGCATAAGCTGTACAAAGGCAATACCCTCAGCCAACGTTATTTAAGCGACCCTAATTTTTCAAAAGCAGAGTTTGAAAAACTCAAAGAGTTTGTAGAAATATGGCGAGCGCGATTAATGGACATTGGTTGGTTTATTGGTCGTCTTAATGAAAAAATAGCTCGGCAAGCCAACTATGAAGATCGATGTACTGGCCGTTTCTGGGAAGGACGATTTAAATCACAAGCCCTGCTTGATGAAAAAGCCCTCGCCGCCTGTATGGCTTATGTCGATTTGAACCCCGTACGCGCTAAAATGGCAAAAACACCGGAAAATTCTGAACATACATCGGTAAAAGCTCGAGCTGAAAAAGCGAAACTAGCCCATCAACCCAACCACCCTAAGCAGCAAGTATCTAAACTCATGCCGTTTGTGGGTAACCCCAGAAACAACATGCCTGACGGACTACCCTTTCGTTTAACGGATTATTTAGCCCTAATTGACATAACAGGCCGTGCCATTCGTGAAGACAAACGGGGCCATATTGAGAAGAATCTACCTGATATTCTCAACCGCTTAGGCATTGAGCCTGAAAAC
>NZ_BAABWE010000024.1:0-1849 GCF_040371755.1 Oceaniserpentilla sp. 4NH20-0058 | reverse complement strand
GTTGACATAGGAAAGCGGTTCTGTAGAATACGCGCCTCGCTTCGAGAGAAGCACTGCACTAGCCCAGCTAGAAAGCAGAAAAGAAATGGCCAGTCCGAGCGGCGGTCAAGATCTTTAAAAACGAATTCAGACAATTCGTGTGGGTACTTACCGAGAGTCGAGATGTACAGCTTCTTACGAAGCAAAAGACTTTTTCGAGTAAGTCGAAACACTGTCAAATTTATTTAACAGTAGTTTTATATTCGAGCAGTTCTTAGGAACTTAAAAATTAAACTGAAGAGTTTGATCATGGCTCAGATTGAACGCTGGCGGCAGGCTTAACACATGCAAGTCGAGCGGAAACGATGTAGCTTGCTACAGGCGTCGAGCGGCGGACGGGTGAGTAACGCGTAGGAACCTACCTAATAGATTGGGATAGCCCAGAGAAATTTGGATTAATACCGAATACGCCCTACGGGGGAAAGCAGGGGATCTTCGGACCTTGCGCTATTAGATGGGCCTGCGTGAGATTAGCTAGTTGGTGGGGTAATGGCCCACCAAGGCGACGATCTCTAGCTGGTCTGAGAGGATGATCAGCCACACTGGAACTGAGACACGGTCCAGACTCCTACGGGAGGCAGCAGTGGGGAATATTGCACAATGGGCGCAAGCCTGATGCAGCCATGCCGCGTGTGTGAAGAAGGCTCTAGGGTTGTAAAGCACTTTCAGCAGTGAGGAAAGCTTATGAATTAATACTTCATAAGTGTGACGTTAACTGCAGAAGAAGCACCGGCTAACTCCGTGCCAGCAGCCGCGGTAATACGGAGGGTGCAAGCGTTAATCGGAATTACTGGGCGTAAAGCGCACGTAGGTGGCTTGTTAAGTTGGATGTGAAAGCCCTGGGCTCAACCTGGGAACTGCATCCAAAACTGGCAAGCTAGAGTATGGTAGAGGTGAGTGGAATTTCCTGTGTAGCGGTGAAATGCGTAGAGATGGGAAGGAACATCAGTGGCGAAGGCGACTCACTGGACCAATACTGACACTGAGGTGCGAAAGCGTGGGTAGCAAACAGGATTAGATACCCTGGTAGTCCACGCCGTAAACGATGTCTACTAGCCGTTGGGGTCCTTGAGACTTTAGTGGCGCAGCTAACGCACTAAGTAGACCGCCTGGGGAGTACGGTCGCAAGATTAAAACTCAAATGAATTGACGGGGGCCCGCACAAGCGGTGGAGCATGTGGTTTAATTCGAAGCAACGCGAAGAACCTTACCTACTCTTGACATCCACAGAACTTTTCAGAGATGAATTGGTGCCTTCGGGAACTGTGAGACAGGTGCTGCATGGCTGTCGTCAGCTCGTGTTGTGAAATGTTGGGTTAAGTCCCGTAACGAGCGCAACCCTTGTCCTTAGTTACTAACATTAAGTTGAGAACTCTAAGGAGACTGCCGGTGACAAACCGGAGGAAGGCGGGGACGACGTCAAGTCATCATGGCCCTTACGAGTAGGGCTACACACGTGCTACAATGGCCAGTACAAAGGGTTGCCAAGCCGCGAGGTGGAGCTAATCCCATAAAGCTGGTCGTAGTCCGGATCGGAGTCTGCAACTCGACTCCGTGAAGTCGGAATCGCTAGTAATCGTGAATCAGAATGTCACGGTGAATACGTTCCCGGGCCTTGTACACACCGCCCGTCACACCATGGGAGTGGGTTGCTCCAGAAGTAGATAGCTTAACCTTCGGGAGGGCGTTTACCACGGAGTGATTCATGACTGGGGTGAAGTCGTAACAAGGTAGCCCTAGGGGAACCTGGGGCTGGATCACCTCCTTAAACGATAACATCCGCTCTCGGTTAAGTGCTCACACGAATTGT
>NZ_BAABWE010000023.1:0-1948 GCF_040371755.1 Oceaniserpentilla sp. 4NH20-0058 | reverse complement strand
GCTCTGCAGACGCACAAGCGCGACGTGTATCTAGTGATATATAGTCCCACGACGTGTATCCCCGAAATCAGGGATGATTAAGCTGATAATCAGTTGAAAGTACCAGTTACAAAAAATGGTAAGAAAATGAATAGGTTGCGAGAGTACAAAGGCACACAGAATTGACCGAACCATGCTTTATACCCCATGATTGCTGGATTAGAAAGGAATGTGTGGCGTAAAATATCTCGGCAAACACGTCAACTATAAAAAGCGTCATGCGACGTTGAATAAACTGTTATGAGTAAATCATGATTGAGATAATAACTTTGCTTCTACTTCCGCTAATAGTGGCCATGTTTCTGATGGTTCCTATTTGGTTTATTATTATTTCTAAGTATTTTCGCTACCTAAGGGAAAATCATTCTGAAATTTATAGAAACATAGGTGAGCCATCATTGTTTGGTAACAATACGCCATCAAACAACATTTCATTTATTCGGTACGTTTGTGGCAAGCAGTATCTTGCAACAGAAAATGCTGAGTTGATATCCAAGAGCCTTTTCCTTAAAAGTTTTTTTTACACATATCTAGCCATTTTTTTTATGGTAATAATTGGGGTCGTAAGTGTCGGCAACTCATAACAAACCGCTCAAAGATCAGCCGCGTTGCGGCTTGGACCTCCGTTCCGGCGCTCGTTTTTGGGATCACGCTACGCTACCCAAAAAAGTTCGCCTCCACTTCGGCCCTTTAGCGGGACGTTAAATATATTTGGAGCAGAAATGAAAATAGGTATTACTATTGCCGTTATTGTAATCTCTTTGATTACTTCCTACGTTCTACTCTCTACGAAACACTATGCTAAAAGCCAGCTATCAAATGTTTGTAATTTTCTAAATGATGAAACGGATTTAATCCCAAGGGTCGGGCGGCAAGCTAAAATACATCTTCGCATGGCAAAATCGCAGTTTTCTCAATTTAGATGTGTGCTCTCAAATAAGACGTTTCACGGCGGGCTACCTTTTACTATCTCCATGCATATTAATTCTGATTCTGACGAAATTATGATTCTATACTACGGCTTCAGCTTCCCTAGCCCGGTTTATTATCACCAAAGTAGTTATTTTGAGCATGCACACATTTAACAAAGCCAGCCAATTCGCCAGCAAGCTGGCTGGACTCGTTTCACTCGCCTTTTGTGTCGGCGATGAGGCTGTAGAAAAACCTCAACGCAAAATATAAAACGCGTTCTACGTTAAATTTGAAGAAAGCTTAATGGTCAAATCTATGCAGATTTTAAACTGAGGTGCATTTTTAGGATGATTTTTTGTCCTATTTTTAAAATAAAGTAATGGCTGAGAGTTTTTTACAGTCTCGTTATAAGGCATATTAAATGAAGAAATTGACAATCTTGCTAATGCTTTGGGCATTTATTAGTTCTGTTGAGGCAAATACAGAATGTCCAGAAGAGGAAAGAATTAAACCGTATCTTCAATTTTTCTTTCCTATTCTAGGCTTGGCTGCTTGGGATAACTTATGTTCTCACATTACAGCAGGAGATTTTAATGCTGATGGGAAGAATGATATTACAGCGGTACTTAGCGAAGTTAAGCCGACAGAAAAATATGCTGATGGAACTTTATGGTACAGAACTTATGTTGTAGTGCTACTAGCTGGTAATCTTCCTTATAATCAATTTCAAACTGTATTTATAAGGACGGATGGGAATAACCCTGGTGGAGTTAGTGTTAACGCAATAAAAACTGATCGTGGCCATGATGTTGTAGTTGAGGTAGCGGGTTATAGTCATACTCGATACAGCTGGGGAAAATTTGGTTTTGATGTCCTTAAGCATTCCGCAGATTGACCCTATAACAAACAAAGGCAGCACGTAGGTTGGGTAAGTGAGGAACGAACGCCTCCCAACATTTGATGTCTAGGCATTCATAATTCCCCATACGTCGGATGG
>NZ_BAABWE010000022.1:0-2093 GCF_040371755.1 Oceaniserpentilla sp. 4NH20-0058 | reverse complement strand
CGAATAATGTAGATTCTGCATTAGCTGCACAAACACGACGTGTATCTAGTGATATAACATCACGCGACGGTATATTAAGATAAACGGTCCCACGACGTGTATCCCCGAAATCAGGCATGATTAAGCTGATAATCAGTTAAAAGTACCAGTTACAAAAAATGGTAAGAAAATGAATAGGTTGCGAGAGTACAAATGCTCAAGTGCGACGTAAAAAAGGCACACAGAATTGACGCGACTATGCTGTATACCCCATGATTGCAGAATCACAAAAGAATGTTTGGCGTAAAATATCCCAACAAGTACGTCACCATAAAATACGTCATGCGACGTTGAATAAACTGTTAGAACTCAAGGGAAGATATGACACAGATAACTTATTTAGCGGTTTTCATTAGACTGTTTTCGGTATTTCTTTTTCTTTATAGCCTTAGGCAATTGGGAACCGTAATTGAGTTTGTTCTATTTGGAACATACGGAGGTCTTGGCGCGACGATATTCGTTCCGATATTATCAAGTGTGCCCTGGCTTGTTACCTCAATTATTCTTTGGTTTTTCCCTACTGTTATTTCAAAGAAAATAATCGGATCTTCTGATGATAAAGTAGAGGCCTCTTTATCCGCCAAATCGCTTTTATCGGTGCTCTTGTCAGGGCTCAGTGTATATTTTCTTTATTATGCGTTGGTAGATTCGATATATTGGTTCTCTTATTGGCGGCTTCTGCCGCAACAAGCTGAGATATCCTGCAACAATGAGTGCCCATAGTATTGCAAATGTATATGCAACCATTTTCGAAGTGGTGGCTTCTTTGTGTATTTTACTAAATTCCAAAAAGCTAGCTAGCAGCATTCGAAATTTCGGTGGGTAAAGTTCTAACAAGGCAGTCAAATTGACAGCTATTCCGTCGCTTGTTTTGGTGGCGGTCGCTACGCTGCCACCAAAACAACCAACTACATAGCTGCAATTTACTGCGGCGTTATGTACCTTCGGTGAATCATGCGTAAATTATTATTTTTTATTGGGCTATGCCTGTCATTATCTCTAAATGCTGAAGTTATCCAAAAGAGAAATAATGAAGGTGATCACTTTGTTTATATTCCTGATGAAACTCCAAAAAACATTCTAGTTATTGCTCACGGTATGTTATCCAAAATAGATAAAGCTTCAGATGTCGCAAAGAAATATATATCACGTTGGGTTAAATATGCCGATAAACATGGATTATTATTAATTGCTCCTGTTTTCGATACGTCACGTTTTGGAAACCTAGGTGGCGGTTTTGGTGGATATAGGAACTTATTTGGTAAATTCGTCCCCGCTGATGAGTTTGTTAATAAACTTGTAAGTCGTTATTCATTTCAAACTAGCTCAGGTAGTAAACGTTTTTATTTATACGGTCACTCCGCCGGTGGACAGTTTGTTAATAGGTATGTTGTTACTCATCCTGACAAGGTAATCCATGCGGTTGTCAGCGCAGCAGGCCGATATAGTTACCCAACAACATCGAGTAAATGGCCATATGGCGCAGGAAATTTGTCTAAGAATTTAAAGTGGAAGGACGGTAGTAAGAATAGAGTTTTTATCTCTAAATCACTAAGAAATTACGCTTTAGCAGCGAACAAAGTTTCAATCGTTATAGGGAGTAAAGACATAAAGAGTCAACCTAAAAGGCCTGCACACAGCGGTAATACTCGCATAGAAATTGCAAAAAGTTGGGCGCTCGAAATGAATAAAAACGCAAAACGCTATGGGGTTAACGGAATTGTTAACGTAAACGTAATTCAAGGAATTGGTCATAGTTCTTCAGCGCTTACTCCACATTGTGCTAACGTTCTGTTTGGTGGTTAAGGTACCTAGTATCAAGTTTGAAGTGCGACAATAATCATTAAATCTCATGGTACATTTCCTCTGGTGTTTTGTAGTTGAACCGCTTCCTCGGCCGACTGTTAATTTGTGCTGCGATCTGATCGCAGCGTTGCTGAGTTATACTAGCCATACTCTCAGTCTTTGGTAAGTACTGACGAATCAGTCCATTCACGTTTTCATTACTGCCTTGCACCCAAGAATGATAAGGATTGGATTCATCGAGCGATACC
>NZ_BAABWE010000021.1:0-2321 GCF_040371755.1 Oceaniserpentilla sp. 4NH20-0058 | reverse complement strand
CAGATCAAGCGAAGCTTGAGACCTATTGTAGGTCATCGTCATCTCAGTTGTTTTAGTATTAAGAAAACCAGCGATAACTTTAAAATCCAACCTGAAAAATCATCATCTAAACCAAAACCCAAGTCTCTTTCGCGTGCATACCCACAAGGGGCACGCCGAGCACGCTCCTACAACGTCCCTCGGATACGTAAAAGAACTAAACCTTTAGGCTTTAAGATGTAGACCTATGTTTTCAAATTTACATCGTTCTTTTAGATAGTCGAGGAGTATACGATGGAAAAATAATGCCTATTTTGTAATAATATAAATCAAAGTACACCTATATAAAGACTTAGGCACATATGCTAAAAGAGAATACGACGTCGGCTTTTCATCTGTCAGGGCAAATTACTGACCCAATTCAAACAGTGTTGATTGTAGGTTTTAAACGAAGCGGCACTTCTATGTTAGCAGGTATCCTTAGTAATCTAGGGGTATTTATTGGTGATGAAGCTAGTTCGCCAAATTTTGAAGACAGACGATTCTCTCAAGCTATTGAAAAGACTAGCTCCCGTAAATCACTTATCAAAGAGTATAACGATCGCTTTCCAATATGGGGTTTTAAGCATCCAACCAGAAATTTTATGCTCCTAAAAAAGATCAAAGAATTTAAAAATCCTTTAGTTATTCATATATCCCGTGACTCTGTGGCAGTCAGTAGTCGAACATCGAGTGTCTATAAAGATAGTTTCGAATCTCAGATAAAAATTAATATTAAAAATCAAGCGAAATTGACTCTAGCCTGTACAAAAATCAAAGGGCCTGTTCTCTATTGTTCCTATGAAAAAATTTTACATAAGCCAGAAGATTTTTTAACGGACCTCATCTCAGTTTTAAAAATCGATGTTAGTGAAGAAATGATGGTTAAAACAGTTAAGTTTATAAAGCCAGAGCCAATTGAATATACGAATTGGGCTCAGCACTCGAGAAGTTCAGTTATTGGCTTTATCGATAGAATCGTAGATGGTAAGACGATTGAGGGCTGGGCAATTGATAAAAACTCTACGGAACCCGTTTCTCTTGCGATAAAAGTAAATAGTGAGATTAAAGCCTACACCGTATGTAATATTTTCCAGAAAGGCTTAGAATCAATTCATCCGACTGGTCACTGCGCATTCTCTGTTACGCTTGATGGTGCGATAGAAAAAGGCGTTGATCAATTAGAAGTTATTACAAAGGATAGCGAAACTTCTTTACTGCCTTCAGAGTACATCGCTTGGTAGATGTATAGTATTCAGTCTGTAAGTATTTATTGCGCTGCATTTGGTTCAACATAAATGGTATTTTCTGTTTGGGTTTAGATTCTTTTATGTGGATAACTAAGACACTCATACAATAATTAAATTGTCTTAGTTGATGTTGTTATGCCGGACGCTACACTGGCATTAAAAACAATCACCTACATAAATGCGCATGCTATGGGCGTTGAGACTGTAGAAAACCCCCATTTCCTTTATGAATTTTGATAAAATGCACCTTCGCATACGGAGGTGTGAAAATGCCTAAATTTATTCCCTACAACTACGACCAAACTTCTATGGTCGTGATTAATTTTAAAGATCAGCTTCAACCCGGTACGTTTGAGTATGCAGTTCATTATTTAATTAATGAAAAACTCGATCTTTCTATCTTCTACCCAAATTACGATAATAATGAAGGGGGTCGTCCCGCTTATGATCCGGCCATTCTGTTAAAAATCATTTTATTTGCGTACTCCAAAGGCATAACATCGAGCCGTGAAATTCAATGGTGCTGTGAAACCAATATCATATTCAAAGCATTATCTTGCGATACAGTACCGCATTTCACCACCATTGCTTCTTTTGTCAGTGGTAATACTTCAGAAATCGAACATCTATTTGAACAAGTATTATTGATTTGTCACGAACAGGATTTGCTGGGGAATGAATTGTTTGCCATAGACGGCTGTAAAATGTCATCTAATGCTGCAAAAGAATGGTCAGGTACATTCAAAGAATTGGAGAGAAGCGAGCTAAGATAAAGCGACTGATCAATCATCATGTAAATGAACATAAAAAAATAGATAAGCATGAATCCCTAGGAGAAGAGCGGGCTAAACGAGCTGAGCAAGCAATCGAAACCCTTTCAAAAGCACACGATAAAATAGATCAATTTCTAAAGACGTCTAACCCAAGGATGGGGCAAGGCAAGCGAATCAAGGAAGTTAAAAGCAATATCACTGATAATCAATCTGCCAAGATGACCACCAGTAAAGGCACAATCCAAGGTTACAATGGCGTAGCGACGGTTGATAAGAAGCA
>NZ_BAABWE010000020.1:0-2682 GCF_040371755.1 Oceaniserpentilla sp. 4NH20-0058 | reverse complement strand
TCATCCGACGTGTGCAATGTCGGGAGGCGTTCGTACCTCACTTACCCAACCTGCGTGCTGATTCTCCAGTACTTACCAAAGACTGAGAGTATAGCTAGTATAACTCAGCAACGCTGCGATCAGATCGCACCACAAATTAACAGTCGGCCGAGGAAGCGGTTCAACTACAAAACACCAGAGGAAATGTAATATGGGATTTGATGGTTATTGTCGCACTTCAAACTTGATACTAGGCGGTCGGATTACCACACTGTCACCTTTGAAACCTGAAATCCAGTTAGCAAATTTCCCTTTCCAATAAGGTCGATAGTGATGTATTCATCCCAAAGGGCAGATTTCAACCCTTCTATTCCTGTCTCGGCTAGCTGTTGTTTCGTAAACGGTCTTTTATTCCAATAAGTAAACCTCAATCCTCTTCTTGAATGAGTGTTAATTGGAAGTGACTTAACAGCATCACTAAGGTTCATTCCAAGTGAAAGAGTGCCCAGTTTTAATTCAAGTACACCACCCTCTTCAATTTCTTTACAAAGAAACTTACTTTCATTCTCAAGTAAAACTTTAAAGGTAAGAATAATACTGCCGCCACCCATCTCACCAGATTCAAAGTAGACTGTTGAATTCTTATTCGTAAGCCTATAACAGATTCCAGTATATGAATCCGCTGCATCCCCCTCTTTCTTTACTTCGGTACTACCAAATCGTTTCTGTACATCAGATATTTTTGATTTTTCTAATTCGACGCCATTAAAAAAAAGGTATTGATCTAGCTCTTCACTAGAAAATACGAAAGGAGAAGTAAGTATGCCAATAATAATTACAGTAAATAATTTCATACCCAATACACCTAACGCCGCGGTAAGCTGCGGCTATGTAGTTGATTGTGTTCTGGCAGCGTAGCGACCGCCACATAAGCAAGCGACGGAATAGACGTCAGATTGACCGCCTTGTTAGGTGCTTTTAGCGCTGCCATTCACCTTGCTCTACCATCAGCTGGTTACCCTCATCATCAATGACCTCCACCACACCCGAATTGCGAATAAAGTATTTTGCCCCATCAGCTAGAAACTCGTAGCCTTGAAATGCACATGGAGTAATACCGTCAGCGCACATCGTGTGCACGGCTTTACCGATGACAGTTTGCTTTTTTTCGAAACCAGCAGGAGAGTAAGTGAATTTTATCGTATCGCAAGTTACTTCCCCCTCTTCACAGTCGCGCTCTATTTTAAAAATAAAATTATCCGTCGTAAGTGTTTCAGCAGTAACAACTGAAGACATGATTACGCTTGCAAAGATTAAAGATCTCACGTTACCTCTCTAGCACCTAACGCCTTGATACAAGCCAAGCAATAAGCCAGTAGAATAACGTAGCAGCCGTTGAATATACTAGAGAAAACAATGGGAATATTATTGCAGCGAATACATTCCGCCCGCCATCACCAATATAGGAATCCATATTTTTATGATCCTCGGGGGGCCAGGTGGCGGCTTCGTCTGCGGACCAAATTCCGTCGCCATCACGATCCAATGGCGCAATTTTGTACCCCAAATACCAATCGTACCCAAGCCACTGAGCTATAACTATGCCACTCATCAAAATTGCCGAAATAGCAATAACGGAAAGCAAGCTAAGAATACCTGTAAATCGCTTTCTAAAATAATACGCCACACAAAATGGTACCACCAAGAGTACAGCGTATAACCCAATGTATAGTGCTTGAATAAATTCCATCTTAGTTGCCTAACGAGGCTGTAGAAAAACCAATATCCCCCAGTATTCTACACACCCATATTTAAATAATTTATTTAACCGTTAATTTGCCACATCAGTTTCAACTTGCAACAAAAAATAGCGGCAATAGTGAAAATTACGCCTACTTTCGCTCTGCTCGACTCACTTAATGACTCAACTGCCCATAATTCGCTATTTTCTCAATATTATGAACCATACAATACAGCTTCCATTGGGACTCTACTTTTTCTTTTCCTCGTAAACTAAAGCGATTAAGTTTCTTATTCGTTCCAATGTTTGCAAAAACAGGCTCCACTACTGACATTCTATGGCTGTAGATTTGTTTACCTTCTTTGCTGTCCACTCGGTGTTTCATCCAATCTGTATAAGTTGGCTTGCGCTTATCTGACAATGTAAATGATACCTGCCTCCCACTTCCTTTTCGATGATCCGCCGATGCTGGGTTTTGCATGCATTTTGTTTTTAACTCGCAATTTCGACATTGCATGATCCGCCCATTGAAAAAAGCTTTTGGCGCACCAGATTCTGATATTCTTGTCGCTTGATAGCTTAAGGTTTCACCTGCGGGGCAAACACAGATAAGGTTTACGGGATCAAAATTAAACTCGCTAGGAGGAATAACATTACGCGTTCGACCTTGTTTCTTTTCATTTTGATGGCGCTTACCGTATTTCTTTTTCTGTTCGGAAAATTTAGGGTCACGACTTCTAAACTGGTTATCCGGCACGTAAGCATTAACACCCGATTCATACAGGTATTTCATATTCGCTTCGTTCGCAAAGCCAGTGTCTGCTGTAACGATGGTTTTGTCTTTATAGATATTTTCACTGATATTAAGACGTTGATATTTATCTTGAATCTTTTCAATAATCGGTCTTAATGTATGATGTTCTTGCCCTTCTCCGAAGGCTTGAGCATCAATAATAATCTGA
>NZ_BAABWE010000019.1:0-3425 GCF_040371755.1 Oceaniserpentilla sp. 4NH20-0058 | reverse complement strand
AAGCTTGACGATGACCTACTCTCACATGGGGAGACCCCACACTACCATCGGCGATGTATCGTTTCACTACTGAGTTCGGGAAGGGATCAGGTGGTTCCAATACTCTATTGTCGTCAAGCAAACTGGTATGACTACCCGTCTTAAAGACGTTTAATCAAATGCTTTGGATAAATTCTCTTCGTTCTTACTTTATTACACGTTGTATCAATCAAGTTTGATCGTGCTGTTTACAGCTTTTATCGTACTGTCGTTTGCCTACATGGATGTAGGTATGCGGATATGTCTGGAACATATATCCGCAGATCAGTTTTGGCGTTATATAGTCAAGCCTCACGGGCAATTAGTACTGGTTAGCTCAACGCCTCGCAACGCTTCCACACCCAGCCTATCAACGTTGTAGTCTTCAACGGCCCTACAGAACACTCGAAGTGTTAGTGAGATCTCATCTTGAAAGGGGCTTCCCGCTTAGATGCTTTCAGCGGTTATCCTGTCCGAACATAGCTACCCGGCAATGCCATTGGCATGACAACCGGAACACCAGAGGTTCGTTCACTCCGGTCCTCTCGTACTAGGAGCAACTTTTCTCAAATCTCAAACGCCCACGGCAGATAGGGACCGAACTGTCTCACGACGTTCTAAACCCAGCTCGCGTACCACTTTAAATGGCGAACAGCCATACCCTTGGGACCGGCTTCAGCCCCAGGATGTGATGAGCCGACATCGAGGTGCCAAACACCGCCGTCGATGTGAACTCTTGGGCGGTATCAGCCTGTTATCCCCGGAGTACCTTTTATCCGTTGAGCGATGGCCCTTCCATACAGAACCACCGGATCACTATGACCTACTTTCGTACCTGCTCGACGTGTCTGTCTCGCAGTTAAGCTGGCTTGTGCCATTACACTAACCGCATGATTTCCGACCATGCTTAGCCAACCTTCGTGCTCCTCCGTTACTCTTTGGGAGGAGACCGCCCCAGTCAAACTACCCACCACACAGTGTCCTCGATCCCGATTAGGGACCTGAGTTAGAACCTCAATATTACCAGGCTGGTATTTCAAGATTGGCTCCACGCAATCTGGCGATCACGCTTCAAAGCCTCCCAGCTATCCTACACAAGTAATATCAAAGTCCACTGTGAAGCTATAGTAAAGGTTCACGGGGTCTTTCCGTCTAGCCGCGGGTACGCAGCATCTTCACTGCGATTTCAATTTCACTGAGTCTCGGGTGGAGACAGTGTGGCCGTCGTTACGCCATTCGTGCAGGTCGGAACTTACCCGACAAGGAATTTCGCTACCTTAGGACCGTTATAGTTACGGCCGCCGTTTACCGGGGCTTCGATCATGAGCTTCGCCGAAGCTAACCCAATCAATTAACCTTCCGGCACCGGGCAGGCGTCACACCCTATACGTCCACTTTCGTGTTTGCAGAGTGCTGTGTTTTTAATAAACAGTCGCAGCCACCTAGTATCTTCGACCCCGGACCGCTCAAAGAGCAAGTCTTATCACAGTCCAGGGCGTACCTTCTCCCGAAGTTACGGTACCATTTTGCCTAGTTCCTTCACCCGAGTTCTCTCAAGCGCCTTGGTATTCTCTACCTGACCACCTGTGTCGGTTTAGAGTACGGTTCGCAATTACCTGAAGCTTAGAGGCTTTTCTTGGAAGCAGGGCATCATCGACTTCGGAGACCGTAGTCTCACCGTCATCAGTTCTCAGCCTTAAAGACACCCGGATTTGCCTAAGTGTCAAGCCTACAACCTTAAACCAGGACAACCAACGCCTGGATCGATTAGCCTTCTCCGTCCCCCCATCGCAGTAATTACAAGTACGGGAATATTAACCCGTTTCCCATCGACTACGCTTCTCAGCCTCGCCTTAGGGGCCGACTAACCCTGCCCTGATTAGCATTGGACAGGAACCCTTAGTCTTCCGGCGGGGAGGTTTTTCACCCCCCTTATCGTTACTCATGTCAGCATTCGCACTTGTGATACCTCCAGCAAACTTCTCAGTTCACCTTCGACGGCTTACACAACGCTCCTCTACCGCTCATCATTCGATGAACCCGTAGCTTCGGTGTATGGTTTGAGCCCCGTTATATCTTCCGCGCAGGCCGACTCGACTAGTGAGCTATTACGCTTTCTTTAAAGGGTGGCTGCTTCTAAGCCAACCTCCTAGCTGTCTGGGCCTTCCCACATCGTTTCCCACTTAACCATAACTTTGGGACCTTAGCTGACGGTCTGGGTTGTTTCCCTTTTCACTACGGACGTTAGCACCCGCAGTGTGTCTGCCACGCTGTACTCCACGGTATTCGGAGTTTGCAAAGGGTTGGTAAGTCGGGATGACCCCCTAGCCTTAACAGTGCTCTACCCCCGTGGGTAATACGTGACGCTCTACCTAAATAGATTTCGAGGAGAACCAGCTATCTCCCGGCTTGATTAGCCTTTCACTCCGATCCACAAGTCATCCCCTGGCTTTTCAACGACAGTGGGTTCGGTCCTCCAATTGATGTTACTCAATCTTCAACCTGCTCATGGATAGATCGCCGGGTTTCGGGTCTATACCCAGCAACTGAACGCCCTATTAAGACTCGGTTTCCCTACGGCTCCCCTAGACGGTTAACCTTGCTACTGAATATAAGTCGCTGACCCATTATACAAAAGGTACGCAGTCACAGAACAAGTCTGCTCCCACTGCTTGTACGTACACGGTTTCAGGTTCTATTTCACTCCCCTCACCGGGGTTCTTTTCGCCTTTCCCTCACGGTACTGGTTCACTATCGGTCAACTAGGAGTATTTAGCCTTGGAGGATGGTCCCCCCATGTTCAGTCAAGATATCACGTGTCCCGACCTACTCGATTTCACTGTAAATAAGGTTTTAGATACGGGGCTATCACCCACTATGGCGGCACTTTCCAGAGCCTTCTCCTACCTACATTACAGCTTAAGGGCTGCTCCCCTTTCGCTCGCCGCTACTAAGGGAATCTCATTTGATTTCTTTTCCTCTAGGTACTTAGATGTTTCAGTTCCCTAGGTTTGCCTCTTTAACCTATGTATTCAGTTAAAGATACGACCGAAGTCGTGGGTTTCCCCATTCAGAAATCTACGGGTCAAAGGTTGTTTGCCACCTCACCGTAGCTTATCGCAGGCTACAACGTCTTTCATCGCCTCTAGTTGCCAAGGCATCCACCGTGTACGCTTAGTCGCTTGACTATATAACCCAAAACTTTCTCAATCCCCTTTTGATAAAGACATTGAAAATTTAAGATCATCAAACAACATTACGATATATTTTTAAGTGTTTTCGCACTTGATAAGAACTTGCGTTCTACCGGATCGCGCTTGATTGTTACTATGGTGTTTTTATGAATCATTCGGCTAGGAAGATTCATAAGAACGTTTCAATCATTCAATTAAAATCAAAACCGAAGT
>NZ_BAABWE010000018.1:0-6802 GCF_040371755.1 Oceaniserpentilla sp. 4NH20-0058 | reverse complement strand
ATGTAAAGCGCTCCTATCACCAAAAAAGAAAGGTCACTTCGGTGGCCTTTTTTTATGCCTGTAATCCAGCAGTTAAGGTGGTATTCACATAGCTGGCTAGGTTCGGGTGCTGCTAAAGTCACAGAATGAGATGTGATATGCAAGATGACTATGTCACCAAACAGACCTTGAGAGCTTTTTCTGAAGGTGGTGTTTAATTAAAGTGGGGCGGATGGTGCTCTTTAATATGCTTTCTACAGATTGATGCTAAATCATGTGATGAGATTTAATTAGTATGCCCAAGGCAAGTTCGTGTTGTTAATGAATAAAAAAAGGCCGCAATAATGCGGCCTCAGTAGAAGAAAACTGAATCCTAAGATGCTTTATCTAAAGCAGGTGCTTCGGCGTTGGTTTCAGATTTAGGGTCGTTGTGGTGCCCAAAGTCTAACTCTACTTTTTGATTTAAAAATGCACGAGGTCCCAATAATGAGAAAACAGTAACAAGGCCTACCAGCATGCCAACCCAAGGCTGCTCAAACACACAAAGTGAAATGGCGATAACTACCATTACACCACGTTCAGTTGCATCTTTAACTAGTGACAAGGCCAGCATTGCGCATGAGAAGCCGGTTAAGATCAAAGTGATAGCCAGCGCCAGCGGTAAAAGAGGCTGAAGCAGGGTAACTAAAGGTAAAAAGATGAATAGGGTTGGAGCCAAAAAGAACAGTGCGTAAAAGCTGCTAACTGTATCGTAGAAGGAATCCACCTTTTCGCGACCTAGACCCCAGCGTTTTAGTAGAATTACTTGAATACCCGTCCACATAACACCTTGAGTTGAAAAGAAAGGTGTTGTGATAGCCATGATGCCATTACGAATACCAGTTGCGATGTGAGCACGAGTACTGTTTAGTTCAAGTTTTTCATCAGGGCGTGATGGTTGTGCTTCCTCAATAAGCTCATCACCAGTCACTAGATCACCAAAGAAAAGAATATAGGTAATTAATGCTAGCGGTAGGGTGGCTAGAAACATATCTAGTGAAGGCCAGCCAATGGCAAATGGCGAAGTTTTATCCCAAAGAGAGGCGAAGTGAGTTGGAACATCTAAGAAGTCCCAACGAATTGCATAAGTGAACTCACTAGTGAAATAGCCGGTTAAACCCGCAATAAAGAAACCTGGTAAAAGACCTAATCCAACTAAAATAGCTAACCATTTCATTTGTGGCATCTTTTGCTGAATAGGCTTAGAAAATGCCAGTAACATACATACAAAGACACCCAGTGTTCCCGCAATAGGAGCCTGTTCAAACACGTTAGATGCATCGCCAGGTTCAGTTACGCGAATGAATGCAGCAAGTGCAGCACCTAATATAATACCGCCTTTGAGTACATTGGGGACATATTTAACAAGCTTGGCCCCAAGACCTGTAACCCCTAAAAACACCAGAATAGCTGCAAAATTGAGTGTCATGGCGGTCATGGCTTGAAATTGCGATATATGATCGAACCCTCCCTCGGCGAGCCTTAAAGCAGGGAGTGTTAAAAATGCAATGACAAATGGAACCGCTGGCGTTAACCAGCCGGGAGCATAAGGATCACCAAATGTGAACCAAGAAAGGGAGATAAGCATGCTATGGACCATTGCCATGCATACTGCTTCCTCAAAAGACAGTCCCATAAGATGGGTAAAAACAGGAACAAGCGCTAAGCCAGTTGCACCAGCAACGGCAATGCCCTGTAAATAATCAGGTAAAGAGAATTTTGTGTGGACTAATGGAATACGTAAAGTAAACGGCCCCCATTTAATACCGGGTTGTACACCACCATGAGGACGAGTGCTAGACATAGTTAACTCCAAAATACATTGCTACAGATAGAACTGACTTAATTTGTAAAAGCAGATCTTATAGGGTTTAGTAATTATTTTTATTATTGAATGTGGCCTTTACACGAGCACTTTGATGCTCAAGTGGTAGATAGGCTGCTTTTCTTTCGGGGTAAGATAACAAAGGCACTCACAATTAAAGTGTCACCTATGCGACAAGACTTGTTGCGCCATTAGACCTTTAATTTATAAAGGAAAATAAGTATTTGTAGGATTATTTAAAAACTTTTAATTTTACTAATCATCAATCTTATTAGCTTCTTCAATTAGCCGGTTTACATCGGGAATAAAGTACTTTTTGTCACGCACTAATACCACCCCTGCTTCACTCCAAAGTTTAAATATTTTATTCACACGTTGTCTTGAGCCAAACACCAAGCGAGCGAGATCTTGTTGACTGAAATGAATATCTAAATAAGTGCCTCCATCGGCCTCATAAGAATGATGTTTCAAAAAGTACAAAATGCGCCACGCTAGTCTTGATTTCAGTGGGTAAAATAACATTCCGCCCATTAAGCGGTACATACCACGGTTTCTTTGTATTTGGCTCTTAAGGATATTTCGGTAGATAGAAGGGTGTTTTCCGGCCACTTCCAAAACAATATTCCGATTTAGGCTTACAGTCTTTCCAGACTCCTTGAATTGCAGAGATAGCACTTCGCGCTCGTCTGAGAACAGCATTGCCTCTCCTACCCAAGTGATAGGTTTGAAGTCATCTAAGCCAAACTCTTGCCCTTGAGGGCTGGTTAAAATTGCTCTGATTCGACCCTCTACTAGGCAATGGACTTTTAAGGCAATATCGCCGGCGGCATATAAAAAGGAATTTTTTGGGTGTTTTTCAAGGCGTGCTGCCGTGATTAACGTATTTTTTGCATCTTCCGGTAAGTCCCTAAACCAAGGTGCATTACTTATGATCTGTGCGATGTCATAGTCTTGCGTGTGTTGAGTCATGTTACTGCCTTGGAAGTCTGTTATAGATCTTATTATTGTTTTCTGTTTAATATACCCTAGTTGCCGCGCTATTAATAATCTAACATAAGAAGAAAGTTACAAAACATTACATAAAAAAAGAGAGGTTATTAAGAAAAAAGTGTAGTTTCTGCGACAGGCACTGATCTATAATCCTAAAAGCAAAAGTAAAAATAATAATAAATTGCTGTCTTAAGTCATGAAATTGTAGTCTTAAATTGTTTAAAATCTCACTAAAACAAGGATGTAGGAGGTAGATTCAAGATTAAAACGACTGTATGAAAAAAAATTTGCAAAAACCCACGTACTGTTATTAAACTTGTCGCCAAGGTGATATGGTCTAAAACAGTCTGATTGGTAATTTATATTTAGGTAAGCATCCAAATAAAGTTACCCTTTCTATTGTTAGATGTTTATTAAGACCACTAGCTGTTGGTTTAAGTAAGCCCTTTCAAAAATAAAAATAAAGAGACATGAGATGAAAATAAACCCCAATGTATTGGCTCGTAAAAAATTACTAGCGTTGGCTGTGCCAATGCTAATGTTTGGTCAAGCTCAAGCAGTAGAATTTGAGTTTGGTGAAGCGTCGTTAACTGTTGATTCGCAACTCTCCATTGGTTCTAGCTGGAGAATGGAGGAGCAAAATAAAAATTTACTGAACTATACTGCTCCGAATACAGAAGTTATAGATGGTAATACTTCTGATGATGGTAATCGTAACTACGAAAAAGGCGATGCTTTTTCGCAGATATTCAAAGGTAGTCATGACTTGCAATTTACTTACCAAAACTATGGAGCGTTTGTACGCGCCAAATATTGGTATGATTCTGCTATTGAGAATAATAGTGTAGAGCACGGTCATTCACCAACATATACTTTGGGCGGGGGAACAGGTACTACTGTTACTTTCCCAGGTAAATCAAAAATAGATGACTCAGATTTTAATGATTTGGCAAAAGGTAAAGGTGCAACGATTCTTGATGCTTTTGTATATGGGTCCTTTGACATAGGCGAGATGCCTTTAGATGTGCGATTGGGTAAGCAGGTAGTTAGTTGGGGTGAAAGCACATTTATTCAAGGTGGTATCAATTCGATTAACCCGGTAGATGCGGCAGCATTCCGTCGCCCAGGCGCTGAAATTAAAGAAGGACTGTTACCTGTTAGTATGATTTATGCAAACTTAGGCTTAACTGACTCATTAAGTGTAGAGGCTTTCTATCAGTTGGAGTGGCAAGAAACAGTAGGTGATGGATGCGGTACATATTTTTCTACCTCTGATGTTTCATCAGAAGGCTGTAATACTTTGACATTCTCTGGTGGTGCGATTTCACTGCAAAGACTTGAAGATGGAGACAGGGGGGCTTCGGATGACGGTCAATTTGGTCTCTCACTGCGTTATTTCTCTGATGAATTAGATACTGAATTTGGTTTCTATGCCATGAATATTCATAGTCGCTTGCCTATTTATAGTGTATTAGGTGGATCGACTGGCTCAGCTTTCCCTGCCGCATTTGGTGGTTCAACAGTTGATGCTGTGCTAACTGGTGGTTACTTCATGGAATACCCTGAAGATATTAAATTGGTTGGCGTAAGCTTCGCGGGCAATGCATATGGAGTCGCTCTATCGGGTGAGGTATCTCATAAGATGGATGCTCCTGTGCAAGTTAATGGCACCTTTGTTACGACTATGTTGGCGACTGCTGGTGGTCCATATAGTGCTGAATCAGTTGCTGCTTCTACAGAATTCTGGGGTGGTCTTGATAATCATTTAGGTGAAGAAGTATCTGGCTACCGCACGTTTGATATTACTCAAGCTCAGGTAACGGCTATTCATCTTCAAAACCAAGTTCTAGGTGCAAGCGCAGTTGCGTTGATTGTTGAAGCCGGTATGAATTTCGTTCACGACTTTGATGATGTGCTTCGTTATGGTAAGTCTTCAATCTATCAGGCACCTTCTTTTGATGGCGACTCGGATTTCGATGGGGGCTTTATGACTGAAACGTCTTGGGGTTACCGTGCAGTGGCATCAGCTAAGTACACCAATGCATTCATGGGTGTAGATCTAAACCCTGTGATCTCTTTCTCTCATGACGTTGATGGTTATGCGCCTTCACCAGGTGGTCAGTTCCAAGAAGATGTTAAAAAACTTGGACTGACTCTTAAAGCTAACTACCTACAGCGTTACGATGCATCGATTTCGTACAACATGTTCATGGGTGGTGACTTTAATGATGTTAAAGACCGTGACTTCCTAGCGATCAGTGCTGGCGTACAGTTCTAATTTTTAATAGACACATAGAACATAAAAATAATATTAAAGTACAAGGTTTAAAAATTATGAAACTTCAAACTAAATCCATATTAGCGTTAGCGCTGGCCGTAGCGGCCAGTGGCGCTATGGCTAAGGTATCTCCGCAAGAAGCGGCGAAACTTGGCAAAGAGCTTACCCCAATGGGTGCCGAAAAAGCAGGCAACAAAGCAGGCACTATTCCAGCGTGGACAGGTGGTCTGAAAATAGATTCTTCTGTTGACCCATTAGTGAATATATTTGCTAACGAAAAGCCTCTTTTTACAATTACGGCTCAGAACGTAGATAAGCATAAAGCTAACTTAACAGCTGGCCAAATTGCTTTGTTTGCAAAATATCCGGAAACCTACACTATTCCGGTATATAAGACACACCGTACCGTTGGATACCCACAAAAGATTTATGACAAAGTCAAAAGTAATGCTACATCAGCTGTATTGGCAGAAGGTGGTAACGGCATATTAAACTTCGACGAAGTCACCCCTTTCCCGATTCCGCAAAATGGGATGGAAGCAATTTGGAATCACACAACCCGTTATCGTGGTGGACCAACCGATGTTACTTACACAAAGTTAGCGGTACAGCCAAATGGCTCTTTTGTTCCTGTTACGATTCAGGCTCTGGCTTCTCATCCTAACTATGTTGCGGAAGGTTTTGATGCTAAGAAAGATGACAATATCTTGGCTTACTACATGCAGTCTGTGAAGGCTCCTGCACGTTTGACGGGTAATGTTTTATTGGTTCATGAAACACTTGACCAAATTAAACAACCTCGTATGGCTTGGACTTACAATGCTGGTCAACGTCGTGTACGTCGTGCTCCTCAAGTAGCTTACGATGCCCCGTCTGAAGGCGCAGGTGGCATGGCTACTGCTGACCAAACAGACATGTATAACGGTTCACCTACTAAGTACGATTGGAAAATTTTAGGCAAAAAAGAAGTTTATATTCCTTACAATGGTTATAAGTTAGCCACCCCAGGGGAAAAATACTCTGACATGCTTGATAAAGGCCATGTAAAACGTGACTATATGCGTTACGAGCTGCACCGCGTATGGGTAGTAGAAGCCACACTTAAAGCGGGCGAGCGTCATATTTACGGTAAGCGTACATTCTTTATGGATGAAGATAGCTGGCAGATTGCTCTAGTTGATCAGTATGATAGCCGTGGTGAATTATGGCGCGCATCTGAAAACTTTGCGCTTCACTTCCAAAATCAAGGTGCTTTGTTGGCTTCGGGTTCTGCTCATCACGATCTATTATCGGGTGGTTATCTTGCTGCTCTTAATAACGAAGAAGATGAAGCGTATAACTTCGATTATAAGCCGAGACGTAAAGACTTCACGACCTCTGCACTTCGTCGTTCAGGTAAGCGTTAATCGTTTAGCTTAACAGCGTAAAATTAAAAGCCGCTAATGAAAATTAGCGGCTTTTTTTATGCTCGTAGTTTAGGGTTTATTACCATGGCGGGAGATGGGAGATGGGAGATGGGAGCCGCAGCTAAAGTTATCGATACGCTTTAGTTTAAGTCGAAGGCTACAGGGAAATAATGCGCATTGAATAGCAGAAAAGGTTGACAATATAGAAGCCATTTTCATGCTGTTTTGTTCAGCGTTCAGCGTTCAGCGTTCAGCGTTCAGCGTTCAGCGTTCAGCGTTCAGCGT
>NZ_BAABWE010000017.1:0-10263 GCF_040371755.1 Oceaniserpentilla sp. 4NH20-0058 | reverse complement strand
ATGACCAATGGTGCCCACGTTTACGTGTGGTTTGCTACGCTCAAATTGTTCCTTAGCCATAATAACGCCTCAGTTTTTTAGCAAGTATATATACACAAAAAGGCAGCCCACCCGTCAAGGAAAGAACTACCTTCAATTAAAATCTTTAATGGTGCTGATAGGCAGATTCGAACTGCCGACCTCATCCTTACCAAGGATGCGCTCTACCGACTGAGCTATATCAGCGCACTAATGGAGCGGGTAGCGAGAATCGAACTCGCATCATCAGCTTGGAAGGCTGAGGTTCTACCATTGTACCATACCCGCAAAACCTAAAGGCTAACTCAACCGTACTGCTTTTAAGATTTGCCTGAAATAATGGTGGTGGGGGCTGGATTCGAACCAGCGAAGCTTTCGCGTCAGATTTACAGTCTGATCCCTTTGGCCACTCGGGAACCCCACCAAATTGTGGCGCAGATTGTGCCGCTACTTGTACTTAGTGTCAACAGTAATTCAATAAAAATTACATACTTTCAAACACTTAGTCGATACAACCTACTTTCTTCACGCATAAGAACTCAATGAAGAGGGCGCGCACTATACCCAAGTTTTAAGCGTTAGGCAAACCCGAATCACAATGAATTTGCAACCAAGACTGATCTTGTCCTTCCATTAGTCGCTCTCTGGTTTTTTCGGTCACTGGAGAGTCTAGCTTAACCGGTGCCATTACCCAGTATTGATTACGCGTTCGGGTTAACGGACGCACACTGACCTCTATGTTTTTTTGCGCCAACCTTTCAACCAAAGCATCCACTGATTCTTGTTTTGCAAACAATCCTAGAGATATGCCATTTTCTAGCTCGCCCTCTGTAATAACAAAACTGTCTATTTTGCGTTTTTGCAGTTCTTTCAGTTTACGCATTGCCTGCTTACGATTAGCCAATGGCGTCAAATAAACCCAGTACTCTTTTTTGATTACTTCAGGTCTGGCCTCTACTCTTGCTTCAATATCCATCGCCAGCATTCTTGCATAGAGATGCTTGGCATCTAATTCAACAGGATACGGCCCAACCGCCCAGCAAATCTGCCCTTGCTTAGATTCCTTTTTATCCTTTGTTTTAACCTGCGAATCAAACTCACTCACAAGACGTATCGGCGCAGCACCACTGGAAACAGACACATCAACATGATCACTGATTGCCACTTGGGCAGGTTTGGTGAATTGATAACCTAAATACGCAAGGTTAATCAGCAACAATGAAATCACAATTAATCGCATAATGACCTACTTTGAAAAATATGCCTGCACACCATCCAGCACCAAATCCGGGGTCAATGTAACTGGCTCTGTCAGTAAAGACGCCAAGGCTTGTGCATTTCCCCCTGTCATCCAAATGTTAGCTGTTGGCTGCAGATTATGATGCCGCTCAATCCAACTCACCACCATATCCTGAATCCCGTGATCCACGCACTGCTGGGTTGAATGCCCTGGCGCTCTACCGACCTGCCATTGCTGTTGAGCATGAACATTACTGGTTCCACTTAATAAACCGTTTTTCATCATATCGAACCCTGGGCAAATATAACCCCCAACATGACGCCCAAACGCATCCACAAAATCGATTGTTATGGCCGTACCTGCATCCACAATAATGTGTGCTTCATCTGGCTTAGTCGTCCAAGCAGCCAACATGGACAACCAGCGATCCACCCCCATTTTATGCGGATCTTCATAACTATTACTTAATCCGTGTTGAGACACCTGACTATGAGCAAACTGAGCCTGAGGAAACTGCTCTTTAATCCAATTTTTTTGCTCTTCATGCACACAACTCACCCAAACGGTTTCAACCAATGACCACCAGCTTGGTTTTTCCTTCGCAATGGCCTTTAGATCCAAGCCACTCTCATAACTACCACGATGATCACATAGTCGCCATTTTATTCTTGTATTACCTACATCTAATTCCAAACGCATGTTATACCCCTTACTTTAAGCGCAAACTCACTTCCCCTGCATTCACTACCTGAGTGCCAGAGTCTGTCGTCAATTGATATTCACCTTTATTGTTCACACCCCTGCCAATACCTTCAATATCACTAGAAGGTAGCAGTACTTTTAAAGGCTCCCCATGGAAGCAATCTGCCTCATTCCATTGCGCTTGCAATGGGGTAAAACCACGCTCATTAAACGCTTCCAATACATGGACCAGCTCTTTCACGATATCTGCTGTTAGTTGATTACGGCTCCCGTTGAACCCCAACTGCTTCAAACCGATTGCAGCCTGATCTAACTTAGCTTGATCTTGAGACTGCACATCTAAATTCAAACCCACCCCTATGACCACCTGACAGTTATCCGTTACGTCACCTGTAATTTCAATCAGTATTCCACCAAGTTTAGCGAATTCCCCTTTGTGCTTTACAAGAATGTCATTCGGCCACTTTAAGCCCGCCGCCTCAATGCCATGCTGCTTAACCACTTTATGGATAGCCAGTCCCACAGCCAAGCTTAACCCCTGAATAGCGGCAATACCTTTACCAAAAGGCCAAACCACAGAGAAATACAAATTACGCGCAAATGGACTAAGCCACTCTCGCCCACGACGACCACGACCAGAAGTTTGCATCTCTGCAAAACAAATGTGGCGCTGTGCCTGATTGGCTTCAGCCTTTTTCATCATGGCGTTATTGGTAGAATCTAGGCTAAGTGCCAACTCCACACTGGCAAAATTATCATAGGGAAATCCAGCTTGCTTTAGCGCGCCCTCTTCCAGTAATTCAACTGCATCTGGCAGGCGATAGCCACGCCCTTTCACCGAATGAAGCGGAATATTTAAAGCTTCTAATTTTTGCAACTGTTTCCAAATGGCTGCGCGGGATATACCCAATGCAGCGCCCAACTCTTCACCTGAGTGGAACTGCCCGTCAGCCAGTATTTTCATTAATGCTTGATTCATGCGCCTTCCCTAAGGTTTATTCTTGCCAGTTATCCAGCACTTCTTTGGCTGCTCGAAACCCTTCTTGGGCTGCTGGCGCACCACAATATACTTGCGCATGCAAAAACACTGCGGCAATTTCTTCTTTACTCGCCCCGTTTCTTAAAGCGCCACGAGTATGGCCCTTTATTTCAGTTGACGCTTTTAATGCCGTTAACATAGCCAGTGTCACTAAAGAGCGGGTTTTCAAGTCTAGATCATGTCTCAACCAAGTGGCGCCCCATGCATGCTCATTAATATTGTCTTGCATTGGTTGGCTTAGCTTGTCTGCAGCATTTAATGCGCGATCAACAAATTCATCACCCATTACCTTGCGACGTATTTTTTCACCATCTGACTGAGGCATAGCACCCTCACTGTTAAAACGTTGACTAATAGTAATCAAATTATCTTATGAAGGACAGGCAGCCCAATTTTCCATTTGATTTATATTCGCAAAAAATGAGCAGACATAAAAAAGCCCAGATAAATCTGGGCTTGTTATGCTGAATATTAATCAGATCTCAAAGCTATGACGCAATACTATGGTTTCTACACGGTCGGGGCCTGTAGAAATAATATCGATTGGTGCTTCAATGGCTTTTTCAATAAAGCGAATATAAGCTTTAGCATTTTCTGGTAACTGCTCAAGCTTATTAGCGCCCACTGTGCTTTCTGTCCAACCCGGCAGCTCTTCATAAACTGGAGTAATTTTTTCAAACTGATCAGCACTGGCAGGTACATTCATCATATTGCCGTCAGCGTCCTTATAGCCCACGCAAACTTTAACAACATCCAGTCCATCCAATACATCTAGCTTAGTCAAACAAATAGCATTCACTGAGTTTACGCGAATAGAGTGCTTAACCAATGCAGCATCAAACCAACCACAGCGACGAGAACGGCCAGTGGTTGTGCCTTTTTCATGACCAACCGTTGATAAGTGCTCACCTACCTCATCAAACAATTCAGTTGGAAATGGCCCTGAACCCACACGGGTAGTGTAAGCCTTGGTGATACCCATGATTTGATCCAAATACAATGGACCCACACCCGAACCACATGCCACACCACCTGCGGTTGTGTTAGACGAGGTCACAAACGGGTAAGTTCCGTGGTCAATATCTAGAAGTGTACCTTGTGCACCTTCAAACATAATGTCGCCACCAGCAATACGAATGCTATGCACAAGATCAACCGCATCAACGACGATATCTTTAATTTGTGCTGCCCAATCCATGCAAGATGCTAGGGTCTCTTCGTAACTAACTTCATCAACGTTATAGTAATTTTTCAATGAGAAGTTATGGAACTCCATTACTTCTTTTAATTTATCTGCAAATTCTGGCTGATAAAGGTCACCAACACGTAAACCACGACGTGCTACTTTATCTTCATAGGCAGGACCAATACCGCGACCTGTGGTGCCAATTTTTGCATTGCCACGCTTAATCTCACGAGCCTGATCTAACGCCACATGGAATGGTAGGATCAAGGGTGAAGCGTGAGATAAACGTAAACGTTCCATTACAGGTACGCCACGATCTTCTAATGCACGCACTTCTTTTAACAATGCATCCGGTGCTACAACCACACCATTACCAATAATGCACTGCACACCATCACGTAAAATACCGGAAGGAATTAAATGCAAAGCGGTTTTAACACCATCAATCACCAAAGTATGACCGGCATTATGGCCCCCTTGGAAACGCACAACCGCAGTTGCTTTTTCAGTGAGAAGGTCAACAATTTTGCCTTTCCCTTCATCACCCCATTGTGTACCTAGTACAACGACATTCTTGCCCATAGCTGGTTTTGCTCAGTAATAATTTGCTTAAAGAGTTTCCACAATCCACTGGTCATTCTTGAATACCAGTACCGAAGTGCAACCAATGGCTGCTGGGTCGTCAGTATTTGACAGCCCACTAATGACTCGTTTGCCTTGTGAGCGCAATTCACTCACCACAGACCAGTCCGCATCCACAGGTGCAAAAATGCCATCCTCAGTGGATACTTGTTTATTCACAATGCGAACCCATTGCTTGATGTCGGCGCTAAAACCAGTGGCCGCACGAGCACGACCAAACACCGCTCCCGTATCATCATAACGCCCACCTTGAGCAACCGCTTGACCGTGACCCGCCACATACGCAGCAAACACGATACCTGTGTGGTAATCAAAACCACGCAGCTCAGCCAAATCAATAAAGATATCAACTCCAGCAAAACGGGACTGCAAGGTAGAACATATTTCATTTAAATTCGCTAAAGAAGATGCCACGTCAGCCACATCTTCTAATACTTGAGCTTGCTCAATCACATCGGTTGAGCCGTTAAGTGTTAACAGTGAAATAAAGGCCTGTTGTAACTTTGGCTCTTTCACATACTGTTGCACCAACAGTTGGTACTCAGTGACCGATTTGTTATTTAAGTTTTCAAAAATTTGCTGTTCTGCTTCTGCGCTGAGTTCAGCTTGCGCTACTAACGCTTTATAAATACCCACGTGACCAATATCCAGATGGATATTATCAAGACCAGCACGCTGCATGCTCTCAACCATCAAAGATAGGATTTCAACATCAGCACACGGGCCAGACTCGCCAAACAATTCCGCGCCCACCTGCATAGGCGCACGAGAACTTAACAAAGATTTAGCGCGCGTATGTAAGACCGAACCACAATAGCTTAAGCGGTTTATGCCTTCTTTTGCCCAGCTGTGAGCATCAATACGGGCCACTTGCGGGGTAATATCTGCACTAACACCCATTAACCGGCCGGTTAACTGATCTGTCACCTTAAAGGTTTGCAGATTGAGATCACTACCAACGCCTGTTAGTAATGACTCTAAAAATTCTAATTGAGGGGGTACCACTAACTCGTAGCCCCAGTTAGAAAAGGTATCTAACAGGGTGCGACGCATGGCTTCAAGCTGCTTTGCCTCTGGAGGCAAGAGTTCTTCGATACCGTCGGGCAACAACCAGCGATCGGCTTGATTCATACTGAACTCGCTTTTATCTCTAGGTAACTATCATTAAAAGCCCTACACCACAGAGCATACTCATTAGGCCTATGATGCGCATCGTTTTATCGTCCATCGCGGCCATTTGAGCCACCAAGCGACGCCAGCGATTAGGATACAAGAAAGGGATTATCCCTTCGAGTACCAACACTAGACTAAATGCGATCAGAAGTTGTTGCCATACAGAGCTGTCTATCATTAGGGTCACTACTTTTGCGCTTTATCATCGTGATGGCGCGCTTTACAGTACGTCCTGTACATAAAAAAACCGGGGATTAGCCCGGTTTTGCGAATTCTACACGTTTTTAGTGATAGATGTAAGATTAGAAATGTAAGACGTGAAATGCAAAATAGCCTGCACGTCTTCCATCTAACTTCTCACATGCTATTTACCTTTAGTGCTCTTCATATACTTGAAGAAGTCACTGTCAGGCTTCAGCAATAACACGTCTTCTTGGCCATTGAAGGTTTCTTCATAGGCTTTTAAAGAACGAGTAAAGGCATAAAACTCAGGATCACGGTTAAAGGCTTTGGCATAAACACCAGATGCGGTAGCATCACCATCACCACGTGTAACCTCTGATTCTTTATAGGCATTAGCCACTAACACCGTTTTTTGACGATCTGCGTCTGCACGAATACCTTCCGCCAGCTCTTTACCTTGAGAACGAAGTTCACGAGCTTCACGCTCACGTTCGGCCGACATACGGCGGTATACGTTGTTCATCAAGTCATCCGGTAGATCAATTCCCTTAACACGTGTATCTAGAATCTTAATACCAAATTGACTTTCAGATTGCTCGTTAAGTACTTTTGTTAGATGAACCATTAATTCATCACGCTCACCCGATACCACTTCTTGCACAGTACGGTTAGCAAACTCAGCACGAATACCATCGTTCACTAGGTTAGCTAGTAAGCTTGCGGCTCTCCAGCGGTCACCCGATGTGGCTCGATAAAAGTCCAGCACGTTTTCGATACGCCATTTTACAAAGCTATCGACGATTAAGAACTTTTTACCTGCCGTTAGGAAACGTTCAGGGCGGGCATCCAAGGTTAGGATACGAGCATCGAACTTTTTAACGTTGTCGATCATTGGCACCTTGATATGAATACCCGGCTCTATGTCGGCTTCAATGATTTCACCAAAACGCAATGTAATAGCTCGTTCTGTTTCGTTAACCATGTACAAGCTGGATGAACCAATCAAAATCACAATGGCAGCGATAACGCTTAAGGCAATAGACTTAGGACTCATTATCTGCCCTCCCTTACACGGTTAGCTTGACGCTGACGTAATTCTTCAACAACACGATCAGCAATACCTGAAATATCCGATTCAGACGCGCCACCAGCAGAACTCTGTGAACTACGAGATTTTTCCATGATCTTATCAAGTGGCAAGTACATCATATTGTTACCCCCTTCCACATCCACTAGCACTTTACTGGCATTGCCGTAAACCTTACTAATGCTGTCTAGGTATAGACGCTCACGAGTTACTTTTGGAGCTTTGCGATATTCGGCATGCAACTTAGTAAAACGATCCGCTTCACCTTCTGCTTGTGCAATCACCTGCTCTTTATATGCATTGGCTTCTTCAAGCATACGCTGAGCTTTACCACGAGCCTCAGGCACGATGGTATTGGCATAGGCTTCTGCTTCGTTCACATAACGTTCTTTGTCTAACTTAGCACTTTGTACATCATCAAACGCTGCTTTAACTTGTTGCGGGGCAGTGGCATCTTTGATGTTCACTTTGTCCACTTCAATACCGGTTTGATAGTTGCTCATGTATGTTTGTAGGCGATCACGAACATTCGCTGCTAGTAAGGTACGACCACTGGTTAAGATTGGGTCCATGTTCGTTGAGCCCACTTCATGACGAAGTGCCGATTCAGCTGCGTGTAATAATGATTTTTCAGGATCTTCAACACGCAGAGAGAATGACACTGGGTCCACAACTCGGTATTGAACGTTCATGGCAACTTCTACCACGTTTTCATCTTGCGTTAGCATCAACTCTTTAAGTTCAGCATTACGCACATTAGTAACGTTAACCGCAGTAACAACTTCAATGAAAGGGATAACAAAACGTAAACCCGGCTCAAGTGTGCGGTCATATTTACCAACACTCAGCACAACGCCACGTTGTTGTTCATCAATTGTGTAAACGGATTTAAAACCCAGTACCACAATTAAACCAATAAAAATGAGACCAAAAAATCCGCCAGCACCCGGCCCAGCATTACCCCCTGTGCCACCTCCTGATCCATTTGATTTTTTGCCACCAAACATGCCGTTTAGCTTGTCCATTAATTGTTTTAAGGCTTCATCTAAATCTGGTGGTCCTTGGTTACCACCACGATTGTTGTTGCCCCACGGGTCTTTGTCGTTATTATTGTTGCCGCCACCCGGCTCATTCCAAGCCATAAAGTACTCCGTTTTTATTTATCATTTTTTAAATCATAACTGTTTGCATTTTAGTATGCGACAAACAGTGTGTTTATTCTTGCCAAAATTCTTTTTCTTGAGGAATAAAGCGATCTGCTGGAATTCCCACCCGAGATAGAAGCTTGAGCATATCTTCTTTTTCTATACGTATGTCTAAGACAAACTGACCATTTTCATCGATATTTTCATTTAATATGGCCCCTAGCTCATAAAGCATAGCCCTTAAATGGCCCTCATTAGGTGATAATTCAATGGTTTGCTCAAACAAATTTTTGGTTAAGACTTCACCAATCACTTGATTGATTAATTCCAACCCTTGATTCTGCTGAGCACTAACCCATACCCGCCAAGGCATGCCTGTTTCATCACGATCAATACGGGGCTTTTGTCCCGGCATGAGATCTATCTTATTAAATATTTGAATAGTTGGACGCTCTAACGAATCAATCTCATCAAGCACAATCTCAACTTGCTCCATATTTAATGCACGATCATCATCTGCACAATCAATCACATGCAGAAGTAAATCCGCTTCTTGTGTTTCTTGCAAAGTTGCCTTGAATGCTTCAACTAATTTATGAGGCAAATGACGGATAAACCCTACAGTATCCACCAAAACTACTTCCCCTAAACCTTGTACAGGCAAACGCCTAAGGGTTGGATCCAACGTAGCAAATAACTGATCCGCAGCATAAACCTCTGCGTTGGTTAGCGTATTAAATAACGTAGACTTACCCGCATTGGTGTAACCCACCAAGGAGACAGTAGGTGTGGCCGAGCGTTTACGTGCTCGACGGCCTTGATCACGCTGAGATTGCACTTTTTGCAAACGCTTATGAATTTGGTTTTCACGATCACGCAGAATACGACGGTCAGCTTCAGACTGAGTTTCCCCCGTACCACGCATGCCATAACCACCTTTTTGTCGATCAAGATGCGACCAACCGTGCACTAAGCGTGTTGCTTGGTATTGCAACTGAGCCAACTCAACTTGCAGTTTACCTTCATGGGTACGAGCCCGTTGTGCGAAAATATCTAATATTAAGCCCGTACGGTCGACAACTCGGCATTCTAACTCAACCTCTAGGTTGCGCTGCTGACTTGGGGACAAAGCATGGTTAAACAGTACTAATTCTGCTTCATAGAACTCAACCGCTTCACGTAGCTCTTCTAGCTTACCCTTACCAATATAGGTTCTAGGATCTGGCGCGCTGCGTGTTCCGGTAATGATGGATAAGGCTTCAAGCCCAGCACTTCGCACGAGCTCTTCAAATTCGCGAGGGTCTTCCCTTTCGTCGCCTTCAGGGAAGTCAATGTGGACCAGTACTGCACCTTCGCCACTATCAGGACGATCAAAAAACAAGGTCTACCTCAATCTAAATAAGATCATTTAAAATTAGCTAAAGCTCTTTCAAATGATGGAATAACAAAATAGCCCGACGATAGACACCCTAAAGCGCCAATCGTGCGAGCTATTTTAAGGAAAAGAATTATTCTTCGTCTTTTTCGGCTGGCACTAAACGTACATTACGTGATGGTACAACAGTCGATATCGCGTGCTTGTAAACCATTTGGCTCACTGTATTTTTTAGCACGATGACAAACTGGTCAAACGACTCAACCTGACCCTGCAGTTTGATTCCGTTTACCAAGAAAATGGATACAGGAATACGTTCTTTACGAAGCGCATTCAGGTAAGGGTCTTGTAGGGAGTGCCCTTTTGACATTATATTTATCTCCTGATGATTGAGCTTAACGCCCATGCCCTATGCATATGTGCGCGGACTATGCCACAACTATGGCCTGTGATTCCACTATTTTCAAGGCAGA
>NZ_BAABWE010000016.1:0-15635 GCF_040371755.1 Oceaniserpentilla sp. 4NH20-0058 | reverse complement strand
GTGACCAATGGTGCCCACGTTTACGTGTGGCTTACTACGTTCAAATTGTTCCTTAGCCATAATAGACCTCTTTATTTCTCTTAATTAGGCTTTGTTAATTACAGCTTCGGCGACATTAGTAGGCGCTTCAGCGTATTTTTCAAATTCCATGGCGTACGTTGCACGACCTTGGGAAGCAGAACGTAAATCGGTCGCATAACCGAACATTTCCGCCAATGGAACCTCTGCAGTCACAACTTTACCGGATGGACTTTCATCCATACCTTGAATCAGACCACGACGACGGTTCAAATCACCAACTACGTCACCCATGTAATCTTCAGGGGTAACCACTTCAACAGCCATCATTGGCTCGAGTAAGGCAGGTTTACCTTCCTCAGAGAGCTTTTTAGTGGCCATAGAAGCGGCGATTTTAAACGCCATTTCGTTTGAGTCAACATCATGGAATGAACCATCATACAAAGTAGCGCGAAGTCCAAGAAGAGGGTAGCCCGCAAGGACACCATTCTTCATCTGTTCTTCAATACCTTTTTGTACCGCTGGAATATATTCACGAGGAATTGTTCCACCGACAATTTCATTTACGAACTCTAGCTCTTCGCCATCAGTTGGTTCGAACTTGATGACAACATGACCATACTGACCACGACCGCCGGATTGTTTCGCAAATTTATAATTGATATCACAAGCCTGCGTAATGCATTCACGATACGCCACTTGTGGCTTACCAATGTTTGCTTCAACACCAAACTCACGCTTCATTCGGTCAACCAGTACATCTAGGTGCAGTTCACCCATACCTGAAATAATGGTTTGGCCGGTTTCTTCGTCAGTTTCAACACGGAAAGACGGGTCTTCTTGAGCAAGTTTGCCCAATGCAACACCCATTTTCTCCTGATCGGCTTTTGTTCTAGGTTCTACCGCTACCGAGATTACTGGCTCTGGAAATTCCATGCGCTCAAGCGTAATCTTATGCTTTAAATCACACAGGGTTTCACCTGTGGTCACATCTTTTAAACCAATAGCTGCAGCAATATCACCTGCGCGTACTTCTTTGATTTCTTCACGGTTGTTCGCATGCATTTGTACCATACGACCAATACGTTCTTTTTTCTGTTTTACTGGGTTAAAAACACTGTCGCCAGTATTCAACACACCCGAGTAAACACGCATAAAAGTTAACGTACCAACAAATGGATCGGTGGCAATTTTAAATGCTAGTGCAGAGAACGGTGCTTCGTCTGATGCTTCACGAACCGCAGGGGTTTCGTCTTTATCATCTAACACACCTTCAATCGCTTTAACTTCTGTCGGCGAAGGCAGGAATTCAATCACTGCATCAAGTACAGCTTGAACTCCTTTGTTTTTAAAGGCACTACCACAAGCCACTAACACGATGTCGTTAGATAAGGTTTGCTTGCGTAATGAAGCTTTGATTTCTTCAACGGACAATTCACCTTCTTCAAGGTATTTATCCATTAATTCATCAGAACCTTCAGCTACGGCTTCGAGTAAGTTCTCGCGGTATTCATTGGCTACATCAACGAGATCAGCAGGAATGTCTTCAAGAGTAAAAGTCATGCCTTGATCAGCTTCATTCCACATGATGGCCTTCATTAAAATAAGGTCAATCACGCCTTTGAAGTCGTCTTCTGCACCAATGTTAATTTGGATGGGCACCGCATTTGCACCAAGACGTTTTTTAAGTTGATCGACAACCATAAAAAAGTCAGCGCCAGCACGGTCCATTTTATTTACGAAGACCATACGCGGTACTTCGTATTTATTTGCTTGACGCCACACGGTTTCAGTTTGTGGCTGAACACCGGAAGAACCACACAATACAACAACAGCACCATCTAGCACACGTAATGAACGCTCTACCTCAATGGTAAAGTCTACGTGTCCTGGGGTGTCAATGATGTTAATGCGGTGCTGGTCAAATTGCTGGCTCATGCCCGACCAGAAACAGGTGGTGGCAGCAGAGGTGATAGTAATACCACGCTCTTGCTCTTGTTCCATCCAGTCCATGGTCGCTGCGCCATCGTGCACTTCACCGATCTTATGGGAAAGACCGGTATAGAAAAGCACACGTTCCGTAGTCGTGGTTTTACCAGCATCTACGTGAGCGCATATACCGATGTTACGGTAGCGATTAATTGGAGTAGTACGTGCCACTTCCTCGTCCTTAAATCGTTAGAAACGATAGTGAGAGAAGGCTTTGTTGGCTTCAGCCATACGGTGCACATCTTCACGTTTCTTGATCGCAGAACCTTTACCTTCAGCGGCATCTAGCAATTCGTTTGCTAGACGCGCACCCATGGATTTTTCACCACGTTTACGCGCGGCTTCTACGATCCAACGCATTGAAAGCGCCATACGACGAGAAGGACGTACTTCTACAGGTACTTGATAGGTTGCACCACCAACACGACGAGATTTAACCTCGACCATTGGTTGTACGGCTTCAAGTGCCTTTTCGAATAATTCTACTGGGTCAGCGTCTTTATTACGCTCAGCCATTTTGTCCAATGCACCGTAAACAATTTTTTCGGCGATTGATTTTTTACCACTTTCCATGACCATATTCATGAACTTCGCTAGCGTTAAGTTACCAAACTTAGGATCTGGTAATATCTCACGCTTCGCGGCGACGCGTCTTCTTGGCATCTGATAAGCCTCTTCTTCAGGAGTACATGAGCAAACCAACAAAATTGTGGGCTCAACCTTACTCTTATCTTTAATAGTAACGTCTAAGTAAACTCATTAAGTGTTAAAACTTTATGAATCTTACTTAGGACGCTTAGCACCGTACTTAGAACGGGCTTGCTTACGATCGCTTACGCCAGCACAGTCAAGTGCACCACGTACGGTGTGATAACGCACACCAGGCAAGTCTTTTACACGACCGCCGCGAATTAGAACAACACTGTGCTCTTGTAAGTTATGACCTTCACCACCGATGTAGGAAGATACTTCAAAGCCGTTGGTCAAGCGAACACGACAAACCTTACGTAATGCAGAGTTAGGCTTCTTAGGTGTGGTGGTATATACACGGGTACATACGCCACGACGCTGAGGACAAGCCTGCAATGCACGAACGTCAGATTTCGCAACTTGACGCTTACGAGGCTTACGAACCAATTGATTGATCGTTGCCATTAGTAAACTCCAATGAGTAAATACAAAAACGCCAGACGCAACTGCACCTGACGCAGGGGGCCGAAGTCTAATCAGTGTCTGAGCCAGAGTCAAGAAAGGCGCGCAATAAATGCACACCTTTCATTGAAACTAGGGGCTAAGCCCCTAATTGGCTATCACATTAAATATTGTCTTTTAATGCTTCAGACAATGCCGCTTCGACATCATCAGCGCTCACGGTAGGCGCAGTTAGAGGCTTCAACTTATCGTTTTCACGCTCTTCACGCTTACGTTTACGCTCGCTGTGGTAGGCAAGGCCAGTACCAGCTGGTATCAGACGACCTACTACAACGTTTTCTTTAAGACCACGTAAGTGATCTTGCTTACCAGTTACAGCACCTTCAGTCAGTACGCGGGTCGTTTCTTGGAACGACGCGGCAGAGATGAAGGACTCTGTGGCCAAGGAGGCTTTAGTGATACCTAACAATAAACGCTGACCTTTCGCAGGGATTTTATCCTCTGAGATTAAGCGTGCGTTTTGAGCAACGTAATCAGAGTATTCAACCTGATCACCTTGGATAAAGTCAGAATCACCAGAATCTAGGACTTCAATCTTACGCAACATCTGACGAATAATTGTCTCGATGTGCTTATCGTTAATGCCTACACCTTGTAAACGGTAAACTTCTTGTACTTCGTTGGTGATGTAAACTGCAAGCTCACTAACACCTAGTAAACGTAGGATATCGTGTGGGTTAAGCGGGCCATCAGAGATAACCTCACCTTTTTCAACACTTTCACCTTCGAATACGTTCATATGACGCCATTTAGGGATTAACTCTTCATATGGTTCTGAACCATCTTTAGGTGTAATCACTAAACGTTTCTTACCTTTGGTCTCTTTACCGAAGCCAACTACACCGGAAACTTCTGCAAGAATGGCAGGCTCTTTCGGTTTACGTGCTTCGAATAAGTCCGCTACGCGCGGCAGACCACCGGTGATGTCCTTGTTACCAGAAGTTTCCTGTGGGATACGTGCAATCGCATCACCCACTTTAATCTGCGTACCATCTTCATGGTTAACCATGGCGTTGGCTGGTAATAGGTATTGAGCCGGTGTGTTGGTACCAGGGAAGTTAATATCTTCACCCTTCTCATCCACAAGCTTAACCATTGGACGAATATCTTTACCCGCCGCTGGACGAGTGGTTGGGTCCATAACCTGAATAGTCGAAAGCCCTGTTAACTCATCAGTTTGACGAGTAATAGTGATGCCTTCATCTAACCCTACAAACTCAATTTTACCCGCTACTTCCGAGATAATTGGGTGTGTATGTGGATCCCAAGAAGCGATCTTCTGACCTGCTTCTACTTTTGATCCATCTTTAGAGGTTACAACCGAACCGTATGGTAATTTGTAAAGCTCTCGCTCACGACCGAATTCATCGGCAATGGCGATGGCGCTAGAACGAGATACCAGTACTAATGCACCATCTTCACGCTCTACCGTCTTCATGTTATGTAGACGAACGGTACCTGAGTTCTTAACCTGTACGTTATCAATGGCGGTTGCACGTGATGCCGCACCACCGATGTGGAACGTACGCATGGTTAGCTGTGTACCCGGCTCACCGATAGACTGTGCAGCGATAACACCCACAGATTCACCTGGATTTACCTGATGGCCACGAGCTAGGTCACGACCGTAACACTTAGCACATATACCAAACTTGGTGGTACAGGTAATCGGAGAACGAGCTTTCAGTTCATCGACGCTAGCCGATTCAATGATTTCTACCCATTTCTCGTCGATTAGTGTGCCTTTCGGTACAACTACATCATCCGTAGTACCCGGGCGAATTACATCTTCAGCCACAACACGACCAAGAATTCGACCACCTAGAGGTACAACAACATCGCCGCCTTCGATAAGAGGCGTCATCATTAGACCTTCGTCTGTACCACAGTCATCACTGGTTACTACTACGTCTTGTGCTACGTCAACAAGACGACGTGTCAAGTAACCGGAGTTTGCTGTTTTCAGTGCCGTATCCGCAAGACCCTTACGCGCACCGTGAGTAGAGGTAAAGTACTGAAGTACTGATAAACCTTCACGGAAGTTCGCTGTAATCGGTGTTTCGATGATGGAGCCATCTGGCTTCGCCATCAGACCACGCATACCCGCTAACTGACGTATCTGAGCTGGGCTACCACGAGCACCGGAGTCGGCCATCATGTAAACACTGTTAAACGATTCTTGATCAACAGTATTACCATCACGGTCTTCAACTTCGTCAGTACCTAGGTTGTCCATCATAGCTTTTGCAACTAATTCGTTAGCGCGAGACCAGATATCCACAACCTTGTTGTATTTTTCGCCTTGAGTTACAAGACCTGAGGCAAATTGATCTTCGATCTCTTTAACCTGACCTTCTGCTTCACCAATGATTTTGGCTTTCGCATCTGGAATTACAAAGTCATTAACGCCGATAGAAGCGCCCGATTTAGTTGCATAAGAGAAACCGGTGTACATCACTTGGTCAGCGAATACCACGGTGTCTTTTAGGCCACAGTTACGGTAGGCCATATCTAATAATTTAGAGATAGCTTTTTTCTTCATGGCTTGGTTAACCGCTTCAAAAGGGATACCTTTTGGCACGATTTCAAACAATAACGCACGACCTACTGTTGTATCTTCCACGTTAGTTGTGGTGATTTCAGAGCCGTCTTCTGCATAAACTGTTTGTGTAATACGTACTTTCACTTTCGAATGCAGTTCAGCTTGACCAGTACGGTAGGCGCGCTGTACTTCTTCTAAGTTGGCAAAAACTGAGCCTTCGCCAATCGCATTAACGCGATCACGGGTCATATAATACAGACCCAAAACAACGTCCTGTGAAGGTACGATAATAGGATCACCGTTAGCAGGAGAAAGTACGTTGTTAGTGGACATCATTAACGCACGTGCTTCTAATTGAGCTTCGGTTGTTAATGGAACGTGTACCGCCATTTGGTCACCGTCGAAGTCGGCGTTGTACGCCGCACATACTAGCGGGTGAAGCTGAATCGCTTTACCTTCGATTAGTAGTGGTTCGAACGCTTGGATACCCAAACGGTGAAGGGTTGGTGCACGGTTAAGCATCACTGGGTGTTCACGGATCACTTCATCCAAGATATCCCAAACAACCGCTTCTTCACGTTCAACCATTTTCTTAGCGGCTTTGATCGTTGTGGCTAAACCACGGTGTTCAAGCTTACTGAAAATAAATGGCTTAAATAACTCAAGTGCCATCTTCTTAGGAAGACCACACTGATGTAGGCGCAAATATGGACCTACGGTAATAACAGAACGACCGGAGTAATCAACACGCTTACCAAGTAAGTTCTGACGGAAACGACCTTGCTTACCCTTGATCATATCAGCAAGAGATTTAAGCGGACGCTTGTTAGAACCGGTAATGGCACGACCGCGACGACCGTTATCTAATAACGCATCCACTGATTCTTGCAACATACGTTTTTCGTTACGTACGATGATGTCAGGTGCGTTAAGCTCAAGTAGACGCTTCAAACGGTTGTTACGGTTAATAACTCGACGATATAAATCGTTCAAATCAGATGTGGCAAAACGGCCACCGTCTAGTGGTACTAGCGGGCGTAGATCAGGTGGCAATACTGGAAGTACTGTCATAACCATCCACTTAGGATCGTTACCTGATTTATGGAACGCTTCTAATAATTTAAGACGCTTAGAAATTTTCTTAAGCTTAGTCTCAGAGTTAGTAGCAGGAATCATTTCACGAAGTTCTTGCACTTCATGCTCTAGGTCGATGTCTGACAACAATGACTGAACGGCTTCGGCACCCATTTTGGCGTCGAATTCGTCACCGAACTCTTCAATGGCTTCATAGTATTGTTCATCGTTCAGTAGCTGACCTTTTTCAAGCGTGGTCATACCCGGATCGATTACAACAAATGATTCATAGTAAAGAATACGCTCGATATCACGCAGCGTCATATCTAGCATTAAACCAATACGTGACGGTAATGATTTAAGGAACCAAATATGTGCAACTGGTGACGCTAGATCAATGTGACCCATGCGCTCACGACGTACTTTTGCTAACGTTACTTCAACACCACATTTCTCACAGATTACTCCGCGGTGTTTTAGACGCTTATATTTTCCGCACAAGCATTCGTAATCCTTTATCGGACCAAAAATACGAGAACAGAACAAACCATCACGTTCGGGTTTGAACGTACGATAGTTAATTGTTTCTGGTTTTTTAACTTCACCAAATGACCATGAACGGATCATATCTGGTGAAGCAAGGCCGATTCGAATCGAATCGAATTCTTCAGCCTGAGACTCTTTGCGTAGCAAATTTAATAAGTCTTTCATCTGCCTTTAGCTCCTAGCGGAGTTAATAACCGCGGGTCGAAACCCGCGTCCTTAATCTGATTGAGGATCAGAGCCTTATTCATTCACGAGATCTATGTCGATACCCAATGAACGAATTTCTTTAACTAATACGTTAAAGGACTCAGGCATACCTGGTTCCATACGATGATCACCATCCACGATGTTTTTATACATCTTGGTACGACCGGTAACGTCATCGGATTTAACGGTTAGCATTTCCTGAAGAGTATATGCTGCACCATATGCTTCAAGTGCCCACACTTCCATCTCCCCGAAACGCTGACCACCGAACTGTGCTTTACCGCCCAATGGCTGCTGCGTAACCAGACTGTATGAACCTGTAGAACGAGCATGCATTTTATCGTCTACCAAGTGGTTCAGTTTCAACATGTACATGTAGCCAACGGTTACAGGACGATCAAATTGATCACCGGTACGGCCGTCGAATAAAGTAACCTGACCTGAGTCTGGAATACCCGCTAACGTCAACATGTGTTTCAGTTCAGTTTCTTTAGCACCATCGAATGCAGGTGTTGCCATTGGCACACCTTTACGCAAGTTGCCAGCTAGCTCTAATATCTCCGCATCGTTAAAGCTATCAAGGTCTTCTTGAATCACTTCGTCGCTGTGGTTATAGATCTTGCCTAAGAATTCACGAACATCAGCAACAGCGCGCTGTTGTTTGATCATTTCGTCAATCTTTTCACCCAAACCTTTGGCTGCCATACCCATATGTGTTTCTAGGATCTGACCCACGTTCATACGTGACGGTACACCTAGCGGGTTTAGCACGATATCAACCGGCGTGCCTTTCTCATCGTAAGGCATGTCTTCAATTGGCATAATCGCTGAGATAACACCTTTGTTACCGTGACGACCGGCCATTTTATCACCAGGCTGGATCTTCCGTTTGATGGCTAGATAGACCTTAACGATTTTTAATACGCCAGGAGCTAGGTCATCACCGGTTTGCAGTTTTTTCTTCTTGTCTTCGAACTTCTCATCTAGCTCTTTACGACGCTCTTCTAGTGCTTCTTCAGCACGCTCTAGAAGCTCAGAGGCTGTTTCGTCTTGTGGACGAATTTTGAACCACTGACTGGTCTCTAATCCTGCTAGGTATTCCGAAGTTAGGGTATCCCCTTTCTTCAGTTCCGGCGCTGCTGCAACGGTTAATCCAGTCAGGCTACGAGTTAGACGTTCGAAAGTAGCTTGCTCAACAATACGCAACTCTTCGTTCAAGTCTTTACGAACTTGATCCAGCTGAGATTTTTCAATGTCGCGAGCACGCTGATCTTTTTCAACACCATCACGGGTGAACACTTGTACATCAATAACAGTACCAGTGGTGCCAGTCTTAACGCGAAGAGAAGTATCTTTCACATCAGAGGCTTTTTCACCGAAAATAGCGCGTAGTAGTTTTTCTTCCGGAGTAAGTTGAGTCTCACCTTTAGGTGTTACTTTACCTACTAGGATATCCCCAGGGTTCACTTCGGCACCGATGTATACAACACCAGATTCGTCTAGCTTACCTAACGCAGATTCACCTACGTTTGGAATATCAGCAGAAATTTCTTCAGGCCCTAACTTAGTATCACGTGCCACACAGGTTAGCTCCTGAATGTGGATAGTGGTCAAGCGATCTTCTTGCGCCACTTTTTCGGATAGCAAGATAGAATCTTCGTAGTTATAACCATTCCAAGGCATGAACGCGATGCGCATGTTCTGGCCAAGAGCCAGCTCACCAAGGTCAACGGATGGACCGTCTGCCATGATATCTAAGCGCTCTACTCGATCACCTTGACGAACCAAAGGTTTTTGGTTGATACAGGTATTTTGGTTAGAACGGGTATATTTTGTCAGGTTGTAAATATCAACACCGGCTTCGCCTGCTTGTAATTCGTCGTCGTTTACACGAACTACGATACGGCTAGCATCTACTGTGTCGATTACACCACCACGTTTAGCAACCACACACACACCGGAGTCGCGTGCTACGTTACTTTCAATACCAGTACCGACTAATGGTTTCTCTGCAACCAACGTTGGAACCGCTTGACGTTGCATGTTCGAACCCATCAATGCGCGGTTAGCATCATCGTGTTCTAGGAATGGGATTAACGATGCCGCTACTGAGATCACCTGTTGTGGCGATACGTCCATCAAGGTCACGTTTTCTGGTGGTGTCACCGCGAATTCGTTTTTATGACGGATACTGATTAGATCACCAGTCAGTTTGCCGTTTTCATCACGTGGCGCAGATGCCTGTGCGATAACGTAATTTGATTCGTTAATCGCTGACAAATAAATAATGTCATCGGTCACTGTGCCGTCAATTACTTTACGGTATGGAGTTTCTAAGAAACCATATTCGTTAGTACGGGCATAGGTTGATAACGAGTTGATCAAACCGATGTTTGGACCTTCAGGTGTTTCGATTGGACATACACGACCATAATGCGTGGCGTGAACATCTCGAACCTCAAAACCAGCACGTTCACGAGTTAGACCGCCGGGGCCTAATGCCGAGATACGACGTTTGTGAGTCACTTCTGAAAGCGGGTTGTTTTGGTCCATGAACTGAGATAACTGAGACGAACCAAAGAATTCTTTGATTGCAGCAGCCACAGGCTTGGCGTTGATTAAATCTTGAGGCATCAGACCTTCAGATTCAGCCATAGACAAACGTTCACGTACAGCACGCTCAACACGTACTAGACCGACACGGAATTGGTTTTCAGCCATCTCCCCAACAGAACGAATACGACGGTTACCTAAGTGGTCAATATCATCCACTTCGCCTTTACCGTTACGAATGTCAATCAAGCCTTTCAGAACATCAATAATGTCTTGGTTGCTTAATGTGCCAGAACCTTCAACTTCATCACGACCAATACGACGATTGAATTTCATGCGACCAACCGCAGAAAGATCATAACGTTCGTCAGTAAAGAATAAGTTTTCGAACAGGCCTTCAGCTGATTCTTTAGTTGGTGGCTCACCTGGGCGCATCATACGATAAATCTCTACTAGCGCTTCAAGGCGAGTACGAGATGGATCAATGCGTAAGGTATCAGACACGAATGAACCACAATCTAGTTCGTTGCTGTAAATCGTTTCAACTTCTTTAATTCCAGCCGCTACAATTTGCTCTAGCAACTCTACAGAAATTTCAGTATTACATTCAGCAATCAGTTCGCCAGTAGATGGGTCAACCAAGTCTTTGGCAATTGTTTTACCGTAGAAGTAGTCAGCTGGTACTTCTAGGCTGCTCATGCCTTCTTTTTCCATTTGACGAATATGACGGGCCGTAATACGACGACCTTCTTCAACAATCACATTGCCTTTAGGATCTTTCATGTCGAAAGAAGCGGTTTCACCTCGCAAACGCTCTGGAATTAACTCAAGAAGTATGGTCTCGCCATCGATTTCGAATTTATCGTTATCGAAGAACATTTCCAGAATTTGGCTAGTTTCATAACCAAGAGCACGCAATAGAATCGTGGCCGGTAATTTACGACGACGGTCGATACGAGCGTATACTAAGTCTTTAGGATCGAACTCAAAGTCTAACCATGAACCACGGTAAGGAATCACACGGGCGCTATACAACAGCTTACCAGATGAATGTGTTTTACCTTTATCGTGATCATAGAACACGCCTGGAGAACGATGAAGCTGGGATACGATAACACGCTCAGTACCATTGATAATGAACGTACCGTTATCGGTCATCAAAGGCATTTCACCCATGTACACTTCTTGCTCTTTGATGTCTTTAATAGCTTTATTGGATGAGTCTTTATCATAAATGATAAGACGCACTTTTACGCGAAGCGGTGCCGCATAGGTCACGCCGCGTAACATACATTCTTTTTCGTCAAAAACAGGCACACCAAGACGGTAACTCACGTATTCGAGTGCTGCACTGCCGCTATAACTGACTATTGGAAAAACTGATTTAAATGCCGCATGCAGACCTATGTCTGTACGTGCATCCACCTGCTTATCCGCTTGTAGATAACTTCGATATGAATCTAATTGAATAGCAAGCAAATAGGGGACATCCATCACCCTTGGCAACTTGCCAAAATCCTTACGGATTCGTTTTTTCTCTGTATAAGAGTACGCCATCAGCAATCCCCAGCTGTATCACCTAGACTAAGATCTTTATAAAGATCTTGTAAATGGACCTAAAGTCCCCGCGCGTTTGGCTTCAAAAAGCCGCCGCCTGACCAATTAAGACTAACAACAAACTACTAGACAACTCGGTACAGAACGGAAAAAGGCCGGCGGACAATAGCCCACCAGCCAGTGTGCAACTAAATAACTTAGCGCCTCACTTTATGCAATGCAAGAATCAAACTTAAAATTATTTAAGTTCAACCGCTGCACCAGCAGCTTCAAGCTTAGCTTTAAGCTCTTCTGCTTCTTCTTTAGATACGCCTTCACGTACTGCAGAAGGTACACCGTCAACCATTGCTTTGGCTTCTTTAAGACCAAGGCCAGTTGCTTCACGAACTGCTTTGATAGCGTTAACTTTCTTCTCGCCAGCAGCGGTAAGAATAACGTCAAATTCAGTTTGCTCAGCAGCACCACCAGCGTCACCGCCAGCAGGAGCAGCAGCAGCAACAGCAGCTGTTACGCCGAATTTTTCTTCCATTGCAGAAACTAGTTCAACAACGTCTTTTACAGACATTTCCGCAATTGCGTTTAGGATATCTTCTTGAGAAATCGCCATTTTTAATTACCTAACCTAAGGGGCACTAAGCCCAATATATTCTTTAAAAGGAAGCCACTTAATATAAATATTAAGCTGCTGCTTCTTCTTTCTGATCGCGAACAGCCGCAATGGTACGTACCAATTTGCCAGCAGCAGCTTCTTTCATAACAGCCATAAGCTTGGCGATAGCTTCGTCGTAAGTAGGCAAAGATGCCAACATACCGAAATCCACTAATTCACCTTCAAACGCAGCTACTTTAAGCTCAAATTCATCGTTCTCTTTTGCGAAATTTTTGAAAATTCGCGCTGCTGCACCTGGGTGCTCAGCAGAGAAAGCAATTAAGCTTGGGCCAGTTAGAGCGTCAGATAGACACTCAACCGAAGTACCTTCGATTGCACGCTTAGCTAGAGTGTTACGTACTACTTTCATCCAGACGCCGTTTTCACGAGCTTCTTTACGAAGAGCAGTCATCGCTCCAACAGTTACGCCACGGGCATCCGCAACCACTGCTGAAAGAGCGCCAGAAGCAGCTTCCTGAACTTCAGCTACGATCGCTTTTTTTTCGTTCAGACCTAAAGCCACATTCAACTCCTACAAGTCTTGTTTATGCTCTTACGAGCAAGTTAGGTGCGACAAAACTCAGTCTTTATATAAATTCTGAATCGGGGCGCACACCATCTGCGCAGGCCATTAAGTAATGAATTTAGAATTCAGACTCGTAAAGTCTCTTAAATCCATCACACCTGCGGTCTTTGACAGTCCCTTTGTTTAACAAAAGGACCCCAAAGTTCTTTGTTCTAATGCTGATTACGCGTCAACACTAGATAAATCGATTGTAATACCTGGACCCATAGTCGTAGACAGGGTCGCTTTCTTAAGGAAAGTACCTTTAGCGTTAGCAGGTTTTGCTTTCTTAAGATCTGTTACTAATGCAGCTAGGTTTTCAGAAATGGCTTTTTCATCAAATGCCACTTTACCTAGAGAACAGTGGATAATACCGTTCTTATCATTACGGTAACGTACTTGACCTGCTTTTGCGTTTTTAACTGCAGTTGCAACGTCAGGAGTTACTGTACCCACTTTAGGGTTAGGCATTAGACCACGAGGACCCAACACTTGACCTAGCTGACCAACAACACGCATTGCATCAGGAGAAGCGATAACCACACCAAAGTCTAGGTCGCCGCCTTTCATTTGAGCCATCAAGTCTTCCATACCAACCACGTCTGCACCGGCTTCTTTAGCCGCTTCTGCGTTTGCACCTTGAGTGAAAACAGCAACGCGAACGTCTTTACCAGTACCATTTGGAAGTACTGTAGAACCACGTACGTTTTGGTCAGATTTACGTGCATCAATACCTAGGTTAATTGCTACGTCTAAAGACTCAGCAAATTTAACGCTAGATACTTCTTTTAAAATAGATACCGCTTCAGCAACGCTGTAGCTTTTAAGTACGTCTACTTTTTCACGGAACGCTTTAACGCGCTTAGATAACTTAGCCATTACTCAACACCCTCTGTATCAATACCCATAGCGCGAGCAGAGCCAGCGATAGTACGTACAGCAGCATTCATATCAGCAGCTGTTAGGTCTTTCATTTTGATCTCAGCGATCTCTTCAAGCTGAGCACGAGTCACTTTACCTACTTTGTCCGTATTTGGACGAGAAGAACCGCTCTTAAGACCGGCGGCTTTCTTAAGCAAATAAGAAGCTGGTGGAGTTTTGGTTTCAAAAGTGAAACTACGGTCACTGTATACAGTAATAATAACTGGTACAGGGCCGTCCATTTTCTGTGTAGACGCGTTAAACGCTTTACAGAATTCCATGATGTTTAGACCGTGCTGACCTAACGCAGGACCTACTGGAGGACTTGGGTTCGCAGCGCCGGCTTGTACTTGTAGCTTGATATAAGCTTCAATTTTCTTAGCCATGATATACCTCTTATTGGGTGCAATCGCCTTTCGGCTCCCCTGTTAAAAAAGCACTTAAATCCAAATAGTACGAAAGCCAGCATAACTTCAAACGTATTTGAAGCTAGCCAGCTTTTATTTTTATCTAGTTTTAAGCACCTACTTAATTGATAAACACCAACTAAGCTGCTTTTTCTACTTGGCCAAACTCAAGTTCGACAGGTGTAGAACGACCAAAAATCGTAACCGCAACCTTTAGGCGAGATTTAACATAATCCACATGCTCAACCACACCATTAAAGTCAGCAAACGGGCCATCAATGACGCGAATCATCTCACCAGGCTCATAAATCGTTTTATGAGTAGGCTGACTACTTTCACCATCTTTAACACGCTGCAATATAGCATCTGCTTCTTTTTTAGTTATTGGCGCAGGCTTATCTGCCGTACCACCAATGAAACCCATGACACGTGGGGTTTCTTTAACTAAATGCCAAGACGCATCATCCATATCCATTTCAACTAACACATAACCAGGATAAAACTTACGCTCACTCTTGCGCTTCTTACCGTCACGCATTTCGATCACTTCTTCGGTTGGCACTAAAATTTCACCGAAGCTATCCTGCATTCCATTTAGTTCTATCTGTTCTTTTAGCGAGTTCATTACTCGCTTTTCATAACCTGAGTAGGCATGAACAACATACCAGCGCATAGCCATTGAGCTCTCCTATCCGATCACGCTAGAAACGATCCAGCTTAGCAGAGAATCTAGACCCCACAAAATTATTGCAACCAAAATCACAACCGCAACAACAATCATGGTAGTTTGAACAGTTTCTTGGCGAGTTGGCCAAACAACTTTACGACGTTCAATATTTGCTTCTTTAAGCAACACTAAAAAGGCTCTACCTTGTGAAGTTGTTGCAGCAACACTAAACGCTACAGCAAATAACGCAACAACACCCAGTATGCGATAAAGCAAGCCCACTTCTGCGTAAACCTGATTACCAACAATCGCACCCACAACAATGGCAACTGCAACGATCCATTTGAATGCGTCTAATGGCGATTTTGTGGTACTTGTATTTCCACTCATTCTCGCAATTTCCTATAGCAAAAAAGTGGCAACATGTGCCACTTCCTTAAAAAATTTGGCAGGCCAGGAGGGACTCGAACCCCCAACTTTCGGTTTTGGAGACCGACGCTCTACCAATTGAACTACTGGCCTATCCCGATATACGGGCGGTGCATTCTACGCAAGCTAGTATAAAAATCAATACTTTAGCGCAGATTTACCAAATAAAATTTATTTAGCTCCGCCGCATCTCAGTTGCTTTCACAACCACCACCCCTAGCCTTTAAAAAACCAAGAGCTTCTACCCAAAAAGGCCACCGAAGTGACCTTTCTTTTTTGGTGACAGGAGCGTTTTACAC
>NZ_BAABWE010000015.1:0-25836 GCF_040371755.1 Oceaniserpentilla sp. 4NH20-0058 | reverse complement strand
GCCATCTCATCGACCTACAAATCAAATTCTTAAGCTAAAGCATTTCAGAACCAACGCTAAAACATATTAGCCTCGATGCCAATCTTCGGCATCTGAGCGCAGCATCATCAAAATTAAAATAAATATGACGTGCATGGATGTACTAATATCGCGAATGCATGGATGTATAAGAGCGATGATAGATTGACTGTGTGAAGTTAGCCGCGAAACGGGGGCGGTGTGCAACCCCAAGAAAGAAAACAATGCTGACAAAAGTGTTGAATTTGAAATATGGGTTACGTACCTCGCTTAGGCTAGCTACTAACGCCATCCAACAACTATTTTTGAATGGGTTCCGGCTCGCTTGTACCTTGCTTCCGGAATTATGAAACAAAAAAGTTGATAAAGACGTGGCGATAACGTTAGCTGCGTCTCTCGTCTCTCGTCTCTCGTTCATCAATGAAAAAATATAAGTGAGCAAAAGCTCAAATAATAATTATTATTTATTTTAAGTTTTAAAAAATTTAAGTTGGGAGTAGCTAGAAATTTATTATAAATTTTATTTTAAAATTTAAATTTACACGTGAGCAAAAGCTCACTAATATTTTTATACTAATTACTTAGAAATAAAAATAAAAACGAGCAAGCGCTCATATTAATAGACATTAATGAATAATTTTTATGGAGGTAATTTATTTATTTTTTATGAACTTTTGCTCACAAAAAATTGTAAATTTTTATTAGTTTTATTGGGACAAGATTCATGTTTTTTTCATAAAAATAGAGTTTTAAATCATTTTTGGTCACCATGGAGACATACTGCAGTTATAAAAATTTCTATGATATTTCAGGTACTAATGTACTGGCTAAAAATTAATATAAAAATAAATAATATTTTTGGGAAAAATAATGAAATTGATTAACAAGTCCAATCTTGCATTGCTTACAGGTGCACTTCTATTATCTACTTCAGTACTAGCGTCAACTGGTGGTGGTACTGGCGGTGGTGGTACTGGCGGTGGTAGTTCTTCTGTTCCTTGTAATGATTGTTCAAATGGCTTTGAACGCGGTTCAGTAGCAACCACTAGTCAGCTAGAAGCCAATAGCGGCCCATACTCTGTAAGTACTATTAGCGTATCAAGCTGGTCTGCGAGCGGTTTCGGCGGTGGTACTATCCATTATTCGACTGAATCTGGCGGTGAGCAAGGTGTGATCGCAGTAATTCCTGGGTACTTGTCTTATGAAAGCAGTATCGAATGGTGGGGGCCTCGTCTAGCGTCTTGGGGTTTCACTGTCATTACAATCGATACAAACTCTATTTACGATCAGCCAGACAGCCGTGCAGATCAATTAAGCGCTGCACTTGATCATGTTATTGATGAGGCCGCAAACAGCTCTTCTGCTATTTATGGGCTTGTTGATTCAAGTCGAGTTGGTGTTATCGGTTGGTCTATGGGTGGTGGCGGTTCTTTAAAACTATCTACTGAGCGTTCAATTGATGCTGCGATTCCACAAGCACCTTACTATTCAGGATCTAATGATTTTGATCAGATCACAACTCCTACATTTATCATTGCTTGTGAAAATGATACGGTAGCTCCTGTGAGCTCTCATGCATCTCCATTCTATAATGATATTCCAAGTTCTACCCCTAAAGCGTTCTTGGAAATTAATGGTGGTGATCACTATTGTGCAAACACTGGCTACTCTGATGAAGATATTTTAGGTCGTAATGGTGTCGCTTGGATGAAGCGCTTCATTGACCAAGATACTCGTTACAGCCAATTCCTATGTGGACCTAACTTTGAATCGGATAGTTCTATCTCTGAATATCGTGATACCTGTAACTACTAATTTTTATTAAGTAAAAATTAGCAGTTTCAAAACCGTTGGGTGCTTTCACCCAGCGGTTTTTTTTTTGAGTTTTGTTTTTTCTTATTAAAGAATTTCAACTGATAAAATTAGTACTTAGAGAGAAAAGTAAATTAGTTAAATGGCGATGCCATTTTCTTATGGTTATTTCGGAATATTTATCTATGAGTTTTTAAATTAGCGTAAGTGTCATCACATGTTTAAACCTTAATTTAAAATAAAACCGCTGGCAGAGTACTCTTTAATTATATTTCTATTTTATGCACATCGTCGTTTTTTCTAAATGGTTCATTTTTTTCATTAGTATGTTATTTCTACATATCTAACTATCTTAGTAGGTACAAGGTATATCACCTTTGCTAGTACGGGCCTTCTTTCTGCGCTTATCCACGATCTTTATTGCGTTGCTTGTTTTAGGATTTTCCGCTACGCTCGCTAAAACAGCCAATTCTGGTCCTGCGCTTAAGCTCGGTGTTAGCTGACGAAATCAACAAATACACCAACTAAGGAAAAAACTATGATCAGAGTAAGTGTGATGTATCCAAATTCTGAAAGCGCGACTTTTGATATAGAGTATTACATCAATAGTCATATACCTATGGTAAATGAGTTACTCGGAGATGCTGTAAAAAGTGGAGCCGTAGATGCTGGCATTGCAAGTGGTGCTCCAGAAGAGTCAGCACCTTTTATTGCTATAGGTCACCTTACATTTGAGTCTCTTGAAGCGTTTCAAAACTCTTTTGGGCCACAGGCGGAAAAAATAATGGCTGATATCCCTAATTACACAAATACTCAACCGCAGATTCAAATCAGCGAAATAAAAGCATAATGCAGCTAACAAGTTCAGGGCAGCATCGCGTACACGTGCGCTGGACTTGCTACTAACGCCATCCTACAATTTTTTTTCAAATGGATTCCGGCTCGCTTTTACCTCGGGATCGGAATGACGAAACAAAAAAACAGTTGATGAAAACGTGGCGATAACGTTAGCTGCGTCTTCCGTCCAGCATCAAATCACATGCACCCCAAACTCATCCAGCATCTTAATCAATTGAATCAACGGCAAGCCAATTAACGTATTGGGATCATTACCTTCTAAACGCTCAAACAAACTAATGCCTAAACCTTCCGACTTAAAACTACCTGCACAATTATAAGGTGCTTCTTTATTTAGATAGTTCTCGATTTGCTGATCCGTTAGCTCACGGAAGTACACATAGAACGGCTCGACCACTTCTTGATATTGATTGGTGCCTGCATTGAATACACATAGGCTGGTATAAAAAGTAACCACTCGGCCGCTGGCGCTCTTTAATTGCTTGAATGCGTTTTCAAAGTCACCGGGTTTGCCAATGATGGTGCCGTCTGAGGTGGCACACTGGTCTGAGGCGATAATAATGGATTGTGGATGGCGTTCAGCGATGGCTTGGGCTTTGGCTTTGGCTAAGCGTTCTACCATGGCTTTTGGGTGCTCGTTTTTAAACGGGGTTTCATCGATATCTGGGCTGTCACAATCAAAGCTTAAATCGAGTTTTTCGAGAAGTGCTTTACGGAAAGGGGAGCTAGAACCAAGAACTAAGCGAGCCATAATTGTCTGCCAATAAATGAAATTGGCGTAAGTGTAAGGTATTTGGGGTAAAAAAAAACAGGCCCGTAGGCCTGCTTTTAGGATTGCTTAAAAAACGTGCAATTATTTAGCAAAGTTTTCGTTAGCGAAGTCCCAGTTTACTAGGGCCCAGAAACCTTTTAGGTAATCAGGACGTACATTGCGGTAATCAATGTAGTAAGCGTGTTCCCAAAGGTCAACAGTGATTAGAGGCGTAACACCATCTTCTGTGATTGGGGTAGCTGCATTTGAAGTGTTAACGATGTCTAAAGAGCCATCCGCTTTTTTCACGAGCCAAGTCCAGCTAGAGCCGAAGTTGTTAACCGCTGAATCGTTGAATTTAGCTTGGAATTCCTCGAAAGAACCGAATGCAGCGTTGATTGCGTCAGCAACTGCGCCAGTAGGTGCGCCGCCGCCGTTAGGGCTTAGGCTGTTCCAGTAGAAAGTGTGGTTCCAAATTTGAGCAGCATTGTTGAAGATTCCACCAGAAGATGTTTTAACGATTTCTTCTAGAGTTTTGCTAGCTAGATCAGTACCTTCTACTAAACCATTTAATTTAGTCACGTAGGTGTTGTGGTGTTTGCCGTGGTGAAAATCAAGAGTTTCGGCAGAGATATGTGGCTCTAAAGCATCTTTTGCATAAGGTAGTGCTGGTAGTTCGAATGCCATTATGGGCTCCCGTTATTTTGGTATGGACTCTCATCATCAATACTTAAGGCGTCAAATCTTAAGTACCTACAAATAGGTGCCTGAATGATAGCATTAGAATTCATGGCTTTCTATTATAGGTAGGCCTTAATATGGGGGTGAATGTGATGAATTCAACCAAACATATTCACTGTGCTTGCCAAAACATCCACAAGTGCCACAATAGTCAAATTTAGCGAACGCGATAAAGTATGAAAAAAGTAAAAGAACCAGAACAGTTAGCCTCGATAGCTCTAAGCCGTGAAGAGATTGCTTCACGTCAACGTGTGGTCGGTAAGCCTAGAATCCCATCAAGCCAAGTATCTTCTTCTACTCCAAAAATGCTTTGGTTACTGGTGATTATATCCCTTGTGATTTGTGTGGGTTTAGCGGTGCAGTTTTATCAATTTAAGCAGCAATCTGACATTCAATTACAGGCTCTGACAATTTTACAAGAGAGGCTCACCTCAACAGATGAGCAAGCCAATCTATCAGTGGATGCCATGAAAATTTTGCTTAAAGAGCAAGACCATGAAATTCGTAAGCTTTGGGATTTATCCAATAAGCGGAATAAAGTTGATATCAGTAAAAATAAGAAGACTTTAGATAGTCAAAAGAAAGTGTTATCTAAGCAGTCAAATAGGATTGAATCTATTAATAAAGATTTAACCAAGCTTGAAAAAGGTATCAATAAACAAGTAACTGAAAAAATATCAGATGTCACAAAAAGTGTGGATCAAACTAAAGCGAACACATTGCTGCTAGAAACTAAAGTAGATAAGGCTATTTCTGCTATGCCTAAAGATGTTGCAAAAACATTAAGTGATCATGATAAAGGCATCAAGGCGATGGATGCTACACGCTTACAGTTAATGCGTAGGATTCAAGGGTTAGAGAAAAAAATTGAAGCATTAGAGAAAAGCACAAGCACACCTGTTGCTGCACAACCGTAAACTTTATAAATAATACTAAAGCCCATTATGGGCTTTTTTTATGGAAAAAATATGCTTTTTGACATTATTGAATCGCAATTAAATGAACCGCTATTTGAAAATTATGATGTATTTTCGCAAACGGTTCTTTCTGCTGAATACGAGTTAAATCAAATGGGAGCGGTAGCGTTAGGTTTACGCTGCAGTAATATGTCTCAAGCTTTTTCTTTAGCGTATCGCTGTGCATTGCAATCGCTTTTACCGCAATTAGCCACAAATAAATGGGCTGCAATGTGTGTAACGGAACCAAGTGGAAATCACCCAAAAAATATTGAATCTCAGCTCACGGGTTTTGCAGTGAATGGGCATAAGAGTTTTGTAACAATGGCGACACTTGCTGAACAGTTATTGGTAATTGTAAAGCAAGAGGAAAAGAGTGATCGGCCTCAGTTAAAAGCAGTGCTAATCGACTCAGCTCAGGCAGGCGTTGAGCTTGTTCAATTTCCTCCTCTTGGTATGTTAAAAGATATACCCCACGGAAAAGTCACGTTTAAAAATGCGGATGCAGATATTCTAGCCGGTGATGGCTACAGCGAATACAGTAAACCATTTCGAACATTAGAAGATATCTATGCTGTATTGGTGGCGAGTAGTTTTATATTAAGTATGGCTAAGCGTTTTGAAATAAATTATATCGTTGTTCAAAAAGCATTAGGGATAATTACGCAGTTGGTGTCGTTACCATTGGTGCCAAGCAGCTGGATGCATTTACAAGTAGAAGAAAGCCTAAAGTCTTTTAATGATTTAACTGAGCTATTCGAACGTCATTTTGAACCCTTACCTGATTCCATTAAAAATGAATGGTTAGCGGATAAAAAGATATTTTCAATTGCTCAGTCGGCTCGCGAAAGTAGGCTAAAAAAAGCCATTGAATCAATAGGCTTAACTAAGGGCTAGGTGTTGAAATCATTTGCCCTTGAGTGGCGTGAATTCACCAGAAGACGTGGTTGATAACCGTGAAATAGACTTTAATAAGGAAAAAGCTTAAAACAGCAATATAATGAAAGGGTGCTGATAGGCTGCTTAAACTTTAAGCACTGGCATAGCTATAGCCATTATTGCGGGCATTTATACGCCTTTAGCGTGCTCTCGTGTTACAATCCGTTCACTAAACCAATTATTTCATGATGATGTGAGAGAGACTCCCATGACTGTGATCAAGCAAGAAGATCTGATCCAGAGCGTTGCTGATGCCCTTCAGTATATCTCCTATTACCACCCGCTAGATTTCATTAAAGCAATGGAAGAAGCCTACGAAAAAGAAGAAAGTAAAGGCGCAAAAGACGCTATTGCTCAAATTCTAATCAATTCACGTATGTGTGCCATGGGCCACCGCCCAATTTGTCAGGACACAGGTATTGTTACTGTGTTTCTAACCATCGGTATGGACGTTAAGTTTGAAGACGCCACCATGGACGTTGAAGCCATGGCAAACGAAGGGGTACGCCGTGCGTATTTACTACCGGATAATATTCTACGTGCGTCAGTTTTGGCCGACCCAGATGGCAAGCGTCAAAACACCAAAGACAACACGCCTGCGGTTATTCATACAAAATTAGTACAAGGCAATACAGTTGATGTACACGTGGCAGCAAAAGGCGGCGGCTCTGAAGCCAAGTCTAAATTTGCCATGTTAAACCCTTCTGATTCAGTAGTAGACTGGGTGCTTGAGCAAATTCCAAAAATGGGTGCGGGCTGGTGTCCACCAGGTATGCTTGGAATAGGCATTGGTGGTACAGCTGAAAAAGCCATGATGATCGCCAAAGAAGCATTACTTGAACCAATTAATATTAAAGAGCTACAAGAACGTGGCGCACAAAACCGCTCTGAAGAGTTACGCTTAGAGCTGTTTGAAAAAGTGAATAAACTCGGCATTGGTGCACAAGGACTAGGGGGGTTAACTACTGTATTGGATGTAAAAGTAGCGGACTATCCAACACATGCGGCCAATAAGCCAGTTGCTATTATTCCTAACTGTGCGGCCACTCGTCACGCACACTTTGAACTAGACGGTTCAGGCCCAGCTAAACTTGAGCCACCTAAGTTAGAAGATTGGCCAGAAATCACGTGGGAAGTAGGCGACAGCGTTCGTCGTGTAGACCTAAACACCGTTACCCGCGAAGACATGAAAGCTTGGAAACCGGGCGAAACATTATTGTTGAACGGCAAGATGCTAACCGGTCGTGATGCGGCGCATAAACGTATGGTAGATATGATCGCCAAAGGCGAAGAGCTACCAGTTGACCTGACAAATCGCTTCATTTATTACGTAGGGCCAGTTGACCCTGTTCGTGAAGAAGTGGTTGGCCCTGCTGGCCCAACAACAGCGACCCGTATGGATAAATTCACCCGTACCGTACTTGAGAAAACCGGCCTAATGGGCATGATTGGTAAAGCGGAACGTGGTCAATTGGCTATCGACGCCATTAAAGACAATCAAGCTGCTTACCTAATGGCAGTAGGTGGTGCAGCTTACCTAGTATCACAAGCTATTAAACATGCTGAAGTGGTGGGTTTTGCAGACCTTGGTATGGAAGCCATCTACGAATTTGACGTAGTAGATATGCCAGTTACCGTTGCAGTGGATACTCAGGGTACTTCCGTTCACCAAACGGGCCCGCAAGAGTGGTATGCGAAAATCAATGCAACCGAAGTGAACTAATCTTTTTGTGTTGATAAGAAAGAGGCTTCGGCCTCTTTTTTTGTGTCCAATGAAAGGAGATGAATATGTTATCCCAACAAACATGCGAAGCGTGCAAGGCGGATGCGCCAAAAGTATCTGATGAAGAGCTTGCATTATTAATTAAAGAAATCCCAGACTGGGTGCAAGTATCAGAAGATAGTATTTTAAAACTGCGACGCGTGTATTCATTTAAAAACTATCAACAAGCTGTGGATTTTACCAACAAGGTTGCTGGCATCGCAGAGCAAGAAAATCATCACCCAGATATATTATTGGAATGGGGAAGGGTTACTGTCACGTGGTGGAGCCATAAAATTAAAGGTTTACATAAAAATGATTTTATAATGGCCGCGAAAACGGACGAACTTGCTAGGGTGAAATCATAATCAAGAAAAATTTATCGATTCAACCTCAAGCTCTTCACCTTCAATACACGGCCTTCACAGTTGTCGGTAATTACGCTTAATGTAAACTTACCCTTGAGAGCTTCAAGGGCTAATTGAAAACGCCTTAATGCAACTTGATCGTATTCGCTGTATACCCGATATATATTAGATGGCTTGCCACCACATTTATGCACTTTATTACTTGAGTAAATATCAAATGGGGCTTCTTCATCATCTATTCGTTGTTCTACACTAGACACCACTAACCCTGAAACCAATTGATCATCTGCAATTGCCATTCTTGGCAGAAAAATATAAAAAAATAAAAATACAGTAAACAGTTTCATAGAACCCTAAATCGCCAAAATCAATATTGTTTATTAATAAGGTTATCGACCACCCATACTCTAGCTTGATGCTTATCTCATGAAAAAAATAGCGAGTACGAATGCTTAGTCTATGCTTTTAGTATGAGTGTATGGCGACTATGGATGATGCCAAGGATGAAGCAGGATAATGGGCTTTACTCGATTAAATATGTGATTTTATCGGCGCTTTTTTTTGTGATTTGCGCCATATTTTCGACAGATTCTTTTTCTGAAACCCGCGTGGTTGAATCAGATGTTCCCGGATTTGGCATACCTCCTACTATGTATGCGGGTTTTTCTCGCCTATTAGATGACGAAAGCATACTGGTGCCTGAAGAACTGCTTGATGTGAATAAAGACATAAAGCGCATTGCGTTTTACTTTAACGGTGATCGACTCCATCGAAAAATTCCTAAGCAAGTTCACTTGATGATTGAAAATAAACTACTTGGCAAGTTTATGGGCTTAGGCCGCTTTGAAGTAATAGATTGTGTAGAGTGCCGCACTACGAGAGTAAATTTTGAAAACTCACGCATGATGATCAGCCAATCGGTACAAAACAACCAAGACTTACGAAACCTATCTAAAGAAGTACGTGCAGATGCATTTTTATTATGGAATGCCAGTCTTCATGAAGATAAATTCACGGTGAATTTACGTTTAGTCAATGCTAAAAGTAATGAACTGGTGTGGCTAAAAGAATACGCAAAGAAAACCACGCGAGAACAAGAAGAATTAGAATTTGAAAGTATAGAAATGGAATTCACCATCAGTTCTTGGGGGATTTCATCCGAGCGAGATGGAGTAGGTGCCACCGAAGATGCCTCGCTTTCTGGCGTGACCGCATTTGGTATTCGTCGCCGAGAATACACCACTTTAAATAAAGATGTTGAATATAGCCTAGGTGTTGAATATTTCCGTAATTTTTCCAGCCAAGATGAATTCAGCGTTAATGGTTTTAATTTGGAGGGCCGAATCTTTGTAAATATATCGGCATTAAAAGATTGGGTAAACACCAAGGCTTATGTGGGTATCGGGCAAGCATTTTTTAGTGGAAGTCATGGACTGATGATGAAGTTTGGACTGGAGTTTCCGTTCGTTACCAATGGTTTTATGGCAATAGGGGCTGCTTATTTAGTAGAGGAAGACGTGGAATGGAAAGCTGATGCCAACTATGAAGATAGCTCTGAATTTGGTGGCGCAGGCTTAGATTTAACCTTGGGTTATCGATTTTAAGGGGTAAATAATGAAAATTGTAAATACCATTTTACTTCTATTGATGATGACACTTACGGGGTGTTCCATTGAACAGCTAGCCATGGATAAAGACCCATTTATGGCACAAAGACCTACAGAGCAACAAGTGATAGGTGGAGAGGGAATCGACACCGCAGCGTATGCCAAGAAAAACCATGGTGTTGTGAATATCCATCGTCACGGCCCTGGTTATGATGTGATGCTGATGCTTAATGCTGGTGAAAGCGACATTATTTTCAGCATGGATTTACCTGTTGGCGGTGAGACCTACATGCCAGAAATCACAGAAAAAATGCGTGCCAAACGGGAAGCAGGCATGGAACCCGGAACCATCGAAGAAGAAAAAGAGTTTTTTAACGAAAAAGCATTGGCGTTATTTTCTGATGCAACCAAAAATATGCTCAGTGCGCAGGCTTTATTTTATCGTAAATCTTATTGGAAAGCGCTAGAGGAAACCAATAAAGCAATCTCACTTGTGCCTTCTTCAGCTCAAGCTCACGCGTTAAAGGGCAGTATTTATTACAAGATGGGCCGTAAGAAAGATGCAAAGCGTTCTTGGCAACAAGCATTAAAATTAGACCCATCTTTAACGGAAGTTAAAGAGAGTTTGAAACTTGTGAAGTAAAGGGAACAATATGAAAATAAAGTTATTGTTACTTTCAGTGTTGTATTTCTTACTTAGCGCTTCGAGTATTGCAGCACAGAATAATACAACGGTTGAAATCCCTACTCAAACCGATGATCTTGAAGAGATTCAATTAAAATCACGTATGGAAGATAGTTTGGCTCGAGATATTCAGTCATATCTTGGCCATAATCGCTTTATTATCAATGTAAATGTTAAGTTAGAGAAAATCAGACAGGTTATTAAAAAGAAATCACAATCATCAGAGAAAGCCAATAAAACATATCAACCTACATTTTTGCCAAAACTCAGTTTTCCAAAAGCTTCGAATAATTTAGATGATGACCCTGTAGAAAGCCTACCTGGATTACCGTTTGTAGATATTCCTAGTGATAAGGAAAAGGACGCAGAATTAGAATTCATGCGTGATCAGATTGAACGTTTACAGCAAGAGCAGCGTCAGCCTCGCTGGCAAAATGGAAATCAAGATGACAATTCATCAGCCAATGAAAGCGAAGAGACAATTGGAGTATTTAACCGAATTGTAAAATTAACCATTACCTTGGCTGTTGAAGATAGCATAAAGTCAGAGCAAGAAGGTTTTTTACGCAATCTAGTTTATCAAAAATCAGCACTAAATGATTTACGCGGGGACGAACTAAAAATTATTAAAACTCAGTTTTCAGCGGTTCCAATGCTTGACGATGAAACCATTCCCGAATCTTTAACGGTTCCATTTGATGAAGAGGGCGGTCCATCTCAAACGTGGTTAGAGGAGCATTTTGATATTCTATTACTGGGGTTATTAAGCTTGTTGGCATTGTTGCTGATAAGCTTGATTGTGCTTAACCTTAGGAAAAAATCCCCTGATAATAAACATACTCCTGCTGCGAGTCATGCCTCAACCGAGCCAGTGCTTGAATCAGTACCTGCCCCAGAACATCAGGAGGGCGATAACAAGCAGATATTACAAAAAACCAGACAAGAGATTATTTCATTAGGGTTAGGTCAGCCTCAGCATGTTCAAGGATCAATGGATCAGCTAATGGCTCAAGAAGAAAAAATCCCTATGGCGGCCTCAATATATAAAGTGTTAGGGCGTAGCTTGTTTAGATCTATTTTTCCAAATGTAGAGCAACTTCAGCTGCAAAGTATCATGGCGCACTTGGCAGATCAGCCTCCAGATGAAGAACAGCAGTTTCAAGATATTCAAGATTTTTACCAGCTATTACAAACAACTGTACACGAAGCAGCTGAAGTAAAAAGTCATCCTTTTGAGTTTTTAGGTAAACTCAATGACAGTCAAGTGTTGTACTTAATTCAACATGAAGACGCACGTATTCAGGCATTGGTAGTCAGTCAGTTAGATGCACAACAAGGCGCACGAGTACTTAATCGCACCCCAGAAAAAAGACAAGCACAAGTGATAGCTGAACTTGGTCAGTTTGAAACCTTTCCGTTGGATACTTTTAAAGACGTGGCGGATCGTTTAGCCAAAGCTGCGCTAAAAGTTCCAAGCTTTGAAAATGTAAATGCTGACGGCCTACATATGTTAATGAATATGCTGGATAACATGAATTCAGCAGAAGAAAACAAAGTGTTAAAACGTTTAAAACAAGAAAAACCCGATACGTTTTATAAATTGCGTCAGCAGTACTTTACCTTTTCTGATGTGCTTAAAACCCCTAAACAAATTTTAAGCAACGCGCTACGTGAAGTTGAACGAAGCTTCATTGGTCGTGCTATTTGCGCTACTCCTGATGAATTTAAAATACATGTACTTTCATCACTGACACCTAAATTAAAAACGTTGGTGAAAGAGGATTTAAAACGGTATGAAGGTCGTATTGGTGCAAAAGATATTGACCCTGCACGTAAGGCCATTGTTCATAAATTACGTGAATATATTCATACGGGTAAGTTTTCTATGGATCAACTGCAAAATAAAAAGCAGGCTAAATCATGATTAGCTTCAGTACGATTATTGGTATCACTGCTGGCATTGGTTTATTCGTGCTGGCCATCATTAGTAGTACCGATAACTACATGATGTTTTTAAGTTTGGCCAGTGCCATGATGGTGGTGGGCAGTACATTTGCAGCATCTTTAATTAGCTTTAGTTTTATGGAAGTTATGCATGCAATAAAAGCCATGTTCCAAACCTTGTCAGCTGGGCGAACTTCTCAAGATCATTTGCATGCACTAGTAAAACGGTTTGTTGAATTTAGCCGTATATATCGTGACGGCGGTATTTCATCTTTAGAAGATTGTTTAACAGATAAAGAAAAAAATGACCAATCCATTGGCTTGGGCATTGAGTTAATGGGTTCAGGTTATAAGCAGCAGGATATTCGTGTGATCATGGGGGACGCTATGGATAGCCATTGGCAGCGGCAATCCCTAGAAGGCAAGATTCTAAACACTATGGGCGTGTATGCCCCTGGTTTTGGCATGGTGGGTACCATAGTCGGCTTAATTATCATGTTGGACAACATGGGTGATGATATGGCCAATTTAGGAAAAGGGCTGGCCCTTGCCTTAATTACTACTTTATACGGTGTGTTACTGGCGAATTTATTGTTTAAGCCCACAGCAGCCCAAGTAACTGAAAAACAAGAACAAGAGTATTTTCGCAATCAACTTATCACTGATGGCTTTGTATTATTAAGTGAAAAGAAGGACGCTCTTGTCATGCAAGATCGCTTAAACGCCTACATTAAACCTAGTAAGCGTTATTCAGTAGTAGACAGCGATGAGTAGCAATGGATCAAAACGAGGACTCAGACGCCGTCGAGCCACATTTGATGCTGATGGTGAGGGGTGGATAGTCACCTATGCCGATGCCATTACTCTATTATTAGCCTTCTTTGTAATGATTTTGTCCGTTTCAGACCTTAACCAAGGCAAAATTGAAGCTTTAAAAGAGGGTTTAGCCAGTATTATCTCAGGCAAGGAGGCGGTCACTCCGTTTAATGATATTAAAGATGCTCTAGATGACATCGTTCAGCAGCACAATATGAAAGATAATGTGGCTGTGGATATTGATATGAAAGGAGTCAGGGTTGAGTTTTCCAATTTTTCTTTATATGACTCAGGCAGCGCCTCCATTAAGGCAGAGGCATTGCCAATGTTAAAAGAAGTGACGGAGGTAATTAAGAGCACATCTCATGAAACTCACTTGATTGAGATAGAAGGCCATACCGATGATGTGCCCATTCATACAGAGCGGTTCCCCTCAAACTGGGAGTTAAGCGCCTCGCGAGCCAGTAATGTCGTGAAATACCTCATGAGCAAGGGGGTTGATAAAGAACGCTTAAAAGCATCAGGTTATGCCGATTCACGCCCAAAAGTCGAAATTAAATCAGGAGAACCCATCTCTGAAGATGATCGTGCGGCTAATCGCCGAGTGGTGATATACGTTCGTCGCTTTTAAATTAGGTTAATGTTAGATATTTAGATTATAAACTTAGTTATAAAAAATTATTTTTCACATCATTGTTTCTTCCAAACAAGTAACTTGGGATATCAGTACACACTAATTGTATTTTATGAGCCTTCTTTTTTCAGCGAGGTAAGCGTATTAACGGATAAAATCCCCGACTCATCCTCGTTTCATTATTTTTTTTTTTTTGGCACAAAAGTACTTATTGTTCTTTTTTAAACGGAACAATCCTTCTCATAAATACAGACTATGCCTTAACTTGAATGACATCTAGTATGTTCTGTCTAGCATTAAATGCTGGAATCAAAGTCCTACCGAAAATAAAGATAATAATCCCGGAGGTTCTACGTGACCCATTATAAGAAGATATTCACTTTCTCTATTTTACCACTCACTTTTGCCAGTTTAATTGGCTGTGGTAGCAGTGATGATGACCCTGTAACGCGCGAACACGATGAGCGTACATTTGTGGTAGCAGAAGAAATCAGCTTTAACCCGTTAGCAACAGACCTTCCAACAGTGCCCATACCGTCCAGTGTTTATTATGGTACCTATGAGGGGCTACAAGGGGACGCTGTTTACGCAGCCGAAATTCCAACAGGCTGGGATGGAGGTGGTTTAATCATGTATACCCATGGTTTTAGAGGTGAGGGTGAAACACTCGATGTGTCAGTGCCACCTCTTCCATGGCGTGCCGCCGTATTGGGAGCGGGTTACGCTTGGGCGGCATCGTCTTATTCTGCCAATTTCTACGATGCTCGTGCGGGAATCGAAGATACCAACAAACTCGCCCTTGAATTGACGGACTATATCGAAACGGATTTTAGCGTGAGTTTCGATGCGCCTAGTCAATATTTGATTTCTGGTTTCTCGTTAGGTGGACACATTGCGGCGGCCGCTGTCGATAAAGAAAACCTAGAGCGCACTTTATTCCCTGTGCCATATGAAGGTTCAGCGCCACTTTGCCAAGCTGAAGAAAACGAATTTCAGTGGTTAGGGGATTATCCTCGTGTGATGCATGAAATTTCTGGTTTTGGCGATCGTGATTTTTCCGACTTTCAATCGTTGTTAGGTACATATGACCCATCGGGCATTGTCATTGTACAACCAGGGGAAATGCTAACCGCATTATTTGGTACAAATGAACTGGGAATGCCTGATTGGTCGAACCCCATCAATGAAAACGGTGAGAACCTCGTAAGCATCGTAAAAAACCTAACCGGAGGCGAACGCCCGATTTTTGCAGAAGGGTTTAATACGCTTTATAACGATGTGGCTTTATCAAGTGGCGGGGAAAGCGGTGACATTAATGGCATATTGGCCGGTTCAATCTATGATAACTCTGAACGGGTTTACAGATGGACCGACGGCGATATCACCCCAGAGGAACAAGCATTTAATGATGCCATAACGCGTGAGTCTGCAACCAAGGGCGCTAATGGGTTACGAAACGATGGCGTTCGCTGGATTCCGTTAGTGGGTGGTGATTTCGATGTGCCGGTTTTAACCCTGCATACACTAGGTGATATGTTCGTACCCTTTGTGCATCAGCAACTGTATCGCCAAAAAGCCATCGACAATGGCAATGAAGACTTACTGGTACAGCGCGCCATTCGCGCAACGGGCCACTGTGACTTTTCCGCCACTGAAATATCGACAGCTCTTGGTGATCTAATTACTTGGGTGAATGGTGGATCAAAACCAGCAGGTGATGAGGTGCTGGACGCAGCGGTTGTGGCAGATGACAGTTATGGTTGTGATCACACGATTACCAGCGCTGACGCATTAGATGCTCGTGCCAGTTTACCAGTATGTGAATAATATGGTTCGTTAAGGCCATGCATATGTAAAGTAAGTAGCTTTTCAAGGCTTAGAATGAGTTTCAGCCTTGAAGAGCCCCTTATAACGATTAAAACACCTCAAAATCTTGCCAAAAAGAAGTTCAAGCCATAAATCCTTGAGTAGTTACCAATGTGCGTCGATTTTAGATTCTGGTAGTTAATTGCACGTTTTTTGTAAAATAATCAATATCTGAGCGATTCTGGGGCATTGCCAATTTACCCAAGGGCCATGCTCTGGTAGACTGCAACGCCATCTTGTTACGCACAAATCCAACTTATTTTTTCGGATTCACCTTATATGTCGACTCGTTTTATTTTCGTCACAGGTGGTGTTGTGTCCTCATTGGGCAAAGGCATCGCATCCGCTTCTCTAGGGGCTATCCTAGAGGCTCGCGGCCTAAAAGTTACCATGCTGAAGTTGGATCCCTACATCAACGTAGACCCAGGGACCATGAGTCCTTTTCAACATGGTGAAGTATTCGTAACCGAAGATGGTGCCGAAACTGACCTAGACTTAGGCCATTATGAGCGCTTCATTCGTACGACTATGGGTCGTCGTAACAACTTCACAACTGGTCGTATTTATCAAGACGTACTAGCCAAAGAGCGCCGTGGTGACTACCTTGGTGGTACGGTTCAGGTTATTCCGCATATTACTGACGAAATTAAACGTCGTGTATACGAAGGCGCTGAAGGTGCTGATGTAGCCTTGGTAGAAATTGGCGGCACAGTGGGGGATATAGAATCCCTACCGTTTTTAGAAGCGGTTCGTCAGCTTAAGGTTGAGCTAGGCAGCAAGCGTGCGCTTTCCATGCACTTGACCCTTGTGCCATATATCGCCACCGCTGGTGAGACCAAGACCAAACCAACTCAGCATAGTGTAAAAGAGTTGCGCTCTATCGGTTTACAACCTGACATACTGGTATGTCGTTCCGATCATCGAATTGATTCAAGCTCGCTGCGCAAAATTGCATTGTTCACCAACGTTGAAGAGCGTGCTGTCGTGCCATTAGAAGATGCCGACACCATTTACCGTATACCTGGCCTGTTGCGTAAAACAGGTCTGGATGAATATGTGGTTGATAAGTTCGGCCTAGAATGTGATGAAGCGGATCTTAGTGAATGGGATCACGTAGTAGATGCTAAGTTAAATCCAGAAAAAGAAATCAATATCGCCATGGTTGGTAAATACATGGAGCTACTGGATGCTTATAAATCTTTAATTGAGGCTGTGGACCATGCAGGCCTTAAAAACCGCACCAAGGTAAATATTGAATATATTGACTCTGAAATCATCGAGCGTGATGGCTGTTCAATCCTAGAAGGCAAAGACGCCATCTTAGTTCCGGGTGGTTTTGGTAATCGTGGTGTGGAAGGCAAAATCCGCACGGTACAATACGCCCGTGAAAACAAAGTGCCATATTTAGGTATTTGCTTAGGTATGCAAAGCGCGGTCATTGAATTTGCCCGTAATGTGTGTGGCCTTGAAGATGCTCACAGTACAGAATTTTCGGCTAAAACCCACAACCCAGTGGTTGGTCTTATTACTGAGTGGACAACAGCCGAAGGCGAAACCGAAACTCGCACAGAAGACAGCGACCTTGGTGGCACCATGCGTTTAGGTGGTCAAGAATGTCGTCTTGAAGATGGTTCATTATCCGCTGATGCCTATGGCACCGATGTGATTACTGAGCGTCATCGCCATCGTTATGAAGTGAACAACAACTACCTAGAAACCCTAGAGAAAAATGGCCTTCGTATTGCTGGTCGCTCTATGGATGGGACATTAGTAGAGGTGGTAGAAGTGGTTGATCACCCATGGTTTGTTGCGTGCCAGTTCCACCCTGAATTTACATCAACGCCTAGAGACGGTCACGGCTTGTTCTCTGCGTTTATTGCTGCTGCTATTAAGCAAGCTGGCAAAGCATAATTTAATTATACATTTAACTGATTTTGATTTGATATTGGAGATTAACTCACTATGGCTAAAATTATTAACATTAAAGCCCGTGAAGTCATGGATAGCCGTGGTAACCCAACGGTAGAAGCTGACGTTTCATTAGAAGGTGGTTTTTTCGGCACAGCCTGTGCCCCATCTGGCGCGTCGACGGGTACTCGTGAAGCATTAGAATTACGTGACGGTGACAAAAGTCGCTACATGGGTAAAGGCGTATTAAACGCAGTGGCTCACATTAATGGCTCTATTAAAGAAGCCTTATTGGGAATGGATGCTACTGATCAGCGCGCACTTGATGCCAAAATGATTGAGCTAGACGGCACAGAAAACAAAGAAAAATTCGGCGCAAATGCCATCCTTGCTGTGTCTCTTGCTGCAGCTAAAGCAGCTGCCAATGCAAAAGGCATCGAGCTTTATGAGCACATTGCAGAATTAAACGGCACCGCCGGTAAATTCTCTATGCCGCTACCTATGATGAACATCATTAACGGTGGTGAGCACGCAGATAACAACGTAGATATTCAAGAGTTCATGGTACAGCCAGTTGGCTTTAAATCTTTCAGTGAAGGTCTACGTGCTGGTGCTGAAATCTTCCATAACTTGAAGAAAGTACTTCAAACTAAAGGCCTAAATACAGCGGTTGGTGATGAAGGTGGTTTCGCGCCTGACCTTGCATCTAATGCCGATGCATTAGCCGTTATCAAAGAAGCGGTTTCTAACGCAGGTTACGAGCTGGGTAAAGACATTACCTTAGCACTGGATTGTGCCTCTTCTGAATTCTATAAAGATGGCAAATACGATTTAGCAGGGGAAGGCAAAGTATTCTCTGCAGAAGAATTCTCTGACTACCTAGCTGAACTTTGTGACCAATACCCAATTGTCTCTATCGAAGACGGTCAAGACGAAAGCGATTGGGCAGGCTGGAAATACCAAACTGAAAAACTAGGCGCAAAAGTACAATTAGTAGGTGACGATTTATTTGTAACCAATACTAAGATTCTTAAGCGTGGTATCGAAGAAAACATCGCTAACTCTATCTTAATCAAATTCAACCAAATCGGTTCATTAACCGAAACCCTTGAAGCGATTAAAATGGCACAAGATGCAGGCTTCACAGCGGTTATCTCTCACCGTTCAGGTGAAACAGAAGACACAACCATTGCCGACTTAGCGGTAGGTACCTGTGCAGGGCAAATCAAAACCGGTTCGCTATGTCGTTCAGATCGTGTTGCTAAGTATAACCGTCTACTGCGTATTGAAGAGCAGCTTGGCGAGAAAGCAATCTATAACGGTCTTAGCGAAGTTAAAGGCCAATAAGAGCTGCCTACGTTGTTGATACTCTGTTGAAATAAAAATTTGGCTTAGTTATTTACTACCTGTAAACGCCCTCGCCAAATTTTTATTTCGCCTTGTCTCAACTTCCTCGGCGACGCTCTTATGAGAATATGAGTGCGTGGCTTGTGCTTTGTTAAAAAAGTTTTTTGATTGTCATTTAGGAGAAACTAAACTCCGCACAAAAAATCTTTTTTGCCTCGCTCAACCTGCCTCGTTAACGGTTTTAGAGCTGCCTGCTTCGGCTACGCTCTTATGCAACACCGCTAAAGTGGTAAAAAAGGGAAACTCAGGTTTCCCTTTTTTATAAATGATTTTTGCTATATATAAATATCTGTAGGATGGGCGAGGCACGAGCGTAACCCATCAAACTGAAAGATAAACATTCAAACCGCTGATAATGATAATAATATGGCTTTAACAGACAACATCAAAAAACACGCGTGGAAGCCGTTAGCCTTGGTGGTATTTGTTTGGCTGATGTATCAGTTATGGTTTGATGAAACCGGTGTGTTCGCTAACTTTGCCTTGGGCGATAAAATCGAGACGCAACAAGAATTAAATCAAGCGGCTAAAGCCCGTAATCAAGTGCTGGAAGAAGAAATTTGGGCCATCAAATCCGGTATGGATAGTATTGAAGCCAAAGCCCGAAAAGAGTTGGGTATGATAAAAGAAGGGGAAACCTTTTTTATAGTGGTCGATCCGGAAGTCAAAGATGAATAATAAACTATTCGCCGTTGTTCCTGCTGCGGGTATTGGTGCACGCATGCAAGCTGATCGCCCAAAACAATACCTATCACTAGGCGGTCAAACCATTTTAGAGCATACCTTAGAACGCTTGTTAGCGTTTTCTTTCATCGAGTGTATTGCCTTACCCATTGCTAATCATGATGCTTTTTTTGATGGTTTTTACATCTCGCACCATGAAAAAATACACACATGTGCTGGCGGCTCAGAACGTTTTGAATCGGTATTAAACGGCTTAAACTATTTGCTGGAAAATGGCGCAAAAGTAACGGATTGGGTTATGGTGCATGACGCGGCCAGACCTTGTATCACCCAAGCGGATTTAATCCATTTATATCAGTCCCGCTCAGAGCAAGGCAGTATTCTTGGTGTGCAAGTACGTGACACCATGAAGCGCACCGATGAACAGGGTAATGTAATTAGTACTGTCGAACGTGAGCAGTTATGGCATGCGCTAACACCACAATTAGCCCCCATTGGCGTGTTAAAAACATGCATTGATGAATGTGTGGCAAAAGGTAAGTTAGTCACTGACGAAGCCAGCGCATTAGAGTTTTGTGGCTTACAACCAAAAATGGTGGCGGGGCATCCAAGCAATATTAAAGTGACGCGCCCCGATGATTTAATGATGGCTCAAGCGTTTATAAAGGAATTTCAATAATGGCATTTCGAATCGGTCATGGCTTTGATGTACATAAATTTTCAGAGCCAAAAGCAAATGCTAAAGTCATGATTTGTGGTGTGCCCATTGATTATGAATGTGATCTGGTTGCTCACAGTGATGGCGATGTGGCTCTTCACGCATTATGTGATGCTTTATTAGGTGCCGCAGCCTTAGGAGACATTGGTCATCATTTTCCTGATACGGACCCTACTTTCAAAGGGGCAGACAGTCGTCAGTTACTAAAAACGGTGTTTGCTGAAATCTCTAAGCGTCAATACGTGATTAATAATTTGGACATCACCATTATGGCCCAAGCGCCAAAAATGGCACCGCATATTCAAACCATGCGTGAAACCATCGCATTTGATTTAGAGTTGGATATTGATCAGGTGAACGTTAAAGCCACCACGACAGAAAAGTTGGGCTTTGTTGGTCGTAAAGAAGGCATTGCTGTAGAAGCGGTAGTGTTAATTGAAAAACAAGTGAACTAAACATAGATGACTGACTTTCCTCATAATTGGCCAACGGCGTACCCTAAGTTATCGGTGAGCGCCCAATTTAGAACACAACAAGATGATTTTTTTGTTAGTGAGATTACTAATCGTCAGCTCCACGCAAGTGGCCCTCATTTATATTTACACATTGAAAAACGTGGCGTTAATACTCACTGGTTGGCTCGTCAATTAGCGAATCATGCAAAGATTGATTTAAAAGATGTCGGGTATGCTGGTTTAAAAGATCGTCATGCGGTGACGCGTCAGTGGTTTAGCCTTCCTCTTAAAAATAACGAACCGGATTTAACCCATTTATTTGCTAAAGATGAGTTTACATTATTATCCAAAGGTTATTACGGTGTGAAGCTTAAACGCGGTGCATTAGGGGGCAACGCCTTTCGTATTGTTTTACGCAATGTGCAAGGAGACCAAGCAAAAATCAATCAACGCTTAGAGCTAATTCGCAATCAAGGTGTGCCTAATTATTTTGGCGAACAACGCTTTGGTCATGATTTTGAAAATATACAGCAAGCGCAGCAGTTATTTGAAAGTGGCAAGCGTCCACGAAATCGACAAAAAGCTTCAATGTATACATCAGCGGCCCGTTCTTATTTATTTAATAACATGTTGGCAAAACGCATTGAACTCAAGCAATGGGATATACCCATGGAAGGCGAAGTATTTGGTTTTGCTGGTAGCTTGCGTGGCTTTAAGCAGGAAAACAATGAAGATGAGCGCAATCGTTTAAGAGCGCAACGTATTCATCCGTCTTGTGCACTTTGGGGTAAAGGAGATGCATTAAGTGAAGGGGCACTTGCACAATTAGAGCAAACCCAAGCTCATGCGTATCCACTATTATCTCAAGGGTTAGAAAAACAAGGTTTAAAACAAGAAAGGCGTGCGACACGTATGTTATTGCCTGATTTATTTTGGCAGTGGCAGGATGACTCGACATTGGTCTTGCGGTTTAATTTGGCATCAGGTTACTTTGCCACTTCGGTATTACGAGAATTAGGTGAGATCAACGTTTTAGAACGTGATCAACAAGAAGCATCACGGGACTAAAATATGAAGCTTTTATTAAGTAATGATGATGGTGTTCACGCTATTGGCTTAGTGACACTGCGTAAATATTGCCAAGCAGCGGGTTGGGATGTGCAAGTGGTGGCTCCTGATCGTGACCGCAGTGGTGCCAGTAATTCTTTAACATTATCACGGCCGTTGAATCCGGTGTATTTAGCCGATGGCAGTATCAGTTTAGATGGCACACCGACTGATTGTGTTCACCTTGCAATGAATGTGCTGTGCCCTTACCCCGCTGAACGTGTGGTATCTGGCATTAATGCAGGGCCAAACCTTGGGGATGATGTGATTTATTCAGGTACTGTGGCCGCCGCCATGGAAGGTCGGTTCTTAGATTTGCCGCCGATTGCAATCTCGCTTGCAGGTAAAACGCACTTTGAAACCGCTGCAAAAGTATTAGTGGAATTACTGCCAAAATTGCAGTCTTTGACCCTTTCTCCTCGTACGCTATTAAACATCAATGTACCGAATGTGCCTTATGAAGAATTGCAGGGGATGGAAATTACCCGTTTAGGTCATCGTCAGCGCAGCGATAATCCAGTGCAGGCGCAAAATCCAAGAGGCAAAGAATGTTATTGGATTAACGCGCAAGGTCGTGGTGCAGATGCAGGTCCCGGCACAGACTTTCATGCGATTAAAAGTAAAAAGGTATCCATCACTCCAATTCAGGTTGATATGACGGGTCACGATAGCCTTGAAGGTCTGCGAGAGCAGCTATTATGAGCATCACTCCGCTACAGCTGCAAGGCATTGGCATGACATCTCAGCGTACTCGCGACCGCTTAGTAGCAAGACTTAAAGATAAGGGAATCAAAAACCAAGATGTTCTTGAAGTGATGGCCAATACACCTCGTCATATTTTTGTGGATGAAGCGTTAAGCCATAAAGCCTATGAAGATACGGCTTTACCTATTGGTTTCAATCAAACTATTTCTCAGCCATATACCGTGGCAAAAATGACAGAAATCATTCTAGAAGCTGGCCCGGTAGATAACGTACTAGAAATTGGTACAGGTTGTGGCTATCAAACCTTGGTGCTATCCCAACTTGTTAAGCGGGTTTACAGTGTTGAGCGCATTGCGCCACTACAGAAAAAAGCCAGAGAGCGTATGCAGTTGTTACGGGTGAATAACGTGCGTTTCCAGCACTCCGACGGTAATTGGGGGTGGCCAGAAGAAGGGCCATTTGATGCCATATTATCTTGTGCGGCTCCTGAGTCCATTCCCACGGATTTATTGGATCAATTAAACCTAGGTGGTCGTTTACTTATGCCTGTGGGGCCAGACGGCAAACAAATGTTGCATTTATTAATCAAAGAAGAAGACGGCGTCACCCGTAAAATAATCGAGCCGGTTAACTTTGTACCGATGCTTAGTGGTACGCAAAAATAATAAAAGAAGACATGTAAATGATTTGGAATTTCTTAAAAGGCATGGCCATGGGCGCTGCCGATATTGTCCCTGGTATATCCGGTGGCACCATCGCTTTAATTACGGGCATCTATGAGCGTTTGATTAGTGCGATAAAAAGTGTGGGCTGGGACACGTTAGTGATGTTAAAGCGAAGCGGCATCAAAAGCGCGTGGCAGCAAATGGACGGTACCTTCTTAATAAGCGTATTAGCAGGGGCTGCTACCAGTATCTTATTGCTGTCTAAAGTTCTGCATTATTTAATTGAAAGCCAACCTATTATGACTTGGTCATTCTTTTTTGGCTTAGTGCTGGCGTCGTTTTTATATGTGGTAAAACAAATTAAAGGCTGGAATATGGCTCGAATGGGCTTGTTAGCTGTGGGTGCGGTACTGGCTGCATTCATTAGTCTATCCCAGTCAGCTCAGATTGAAGTGACACATTTAAACTTATTTGTTGCTGGAGCCATTGCCATATGTGCCATGATCTTGCCGGGTATTTCCGGCAGTTTCATTCTGCTTTTGATGGGCATGTATGAATTTATAATTGGGTCCATTAAGAGTTTTGACCTGATCAATCTAGGTATTTTTGCATCTGGCTGCTTACTTGGCATCATGTTGTTTTCGAGGTTTTTGTCTTGGGTGCTACGCCATTTCCATGATGGGACTATGGCGCTTTTGAGCGGATTTATGCTTGGAGCATTGGTAAAACTATGGCCGTGGAAAGAAGTGCTTAGTTATCGTATGAGTAGTGGAGGACAATCTGTGCCATTTATTGAGAACCCAGTTTGGCCTTGGGCTCAGTCTGAGCCGCAGATTCTATTGGCCTTAGGGGCATTTGTGGTCGGATTTTCATTGGTGTTCGTGGTCGATAGGGTATTTAAATCCCCTAATTAGTATGAAAAACGTCCGACTGTTAACCTAGTCAAAAGACCATAAACCTTGTTTTTGCCAGCAGAAAATTGGCAAACACTGAAAAGAAGTGTAATGAAATGTGAACTGTCTCTTTTTTTTAGATGATTTTTCAATATTGCTTTAAGCTTTGATAATGTAAACCTATAAAAAAGAACATGTCGATGGATGAGCGTCTAGTGCAATTACTCAAGTGTCAAAAAAACCATCAATTTAGGGTGTTTACTCAAATACCGCTGCTAAGCGTACTTCTAGTTTTTTGTTTTGGGCTAACGGCATGTACAGGTTTTGTCTCAGTTGAAGAGAAGTTTAACCCTGTAAGTTCTGATCGAGATATCCATATTGTGCAAAAAAGTGAGACCTTATTTGCTCTTGCATGGCGCTATGGGTGGGATTATAAGGCGTTAGCGAGTGCTAACAAGATCGCTTACCCATACACTATCTATCCTGGTCAAAAGTTAAACATTCGGCAAGATGCCACCCCTTTAGCAACGTCTCATAAGTCAGCTAGCAAAACTTTGACGAAAAACAAGGGGTCAAAAAATACACAGGTTAAAAGTGCCTATAAAACCAGTCCACAAATGCCAAAACCAGTGGTATCCAATGTAAACCAGCAGTGGCACTGGCCTGCACAAGGCAAGGTAATCGCCAAATTTTCAACGAAAGCACCTGCCAATAAGGGGATTGATATAGAGGGTTCCTTAGGGGAATCTGTATTTGCGGCAGGGGCCGGTTCGGTTGTGTATGCAGGTAGTGGATTACTTGGATACGGCAACTTGGTGATCATAAAGCATGACGACCAATTTTTAAGTGCTTATGCACATAATAAAAAATTATTGGTCAAAGAGAACCAAAATGTTAAAGCTGGGCAGGTAATTGCCGAAATAGGATCTAGTGGTACAAATAAAGTGAAGCTTCACTTTGAAATTCGCCACAAAGGGAAACCGGTAGATCCGTTACGCTATTTACCAAAGGCGAGGTAACTATCGCCATAGCGAACGGATCAATAAAATTTAAATTTGTTGCAAATTGGAACAGCTTTTGAATAGTTAAAGTTGAGTGACAATATAACAACAAATAATCATTGGCGGGGCGCTTAGCTATGGCAGCTATAAAGGGATTAAAAAAACACGACGCAGATTCTGACTTAGCATTGGTGGATGCCGAGCCAGTAGAGAAAGCAGAAAAAGAAGAGACAATCGATATCTCTAAGGATACGGAATCGCAAAAAAACCTTGATGCCACTCAGCTTTATCTAAATGAGATTGGCTTTTCACCACTACTCACTCCAGAAGAAGAAGTTCATTTTGCTCGACTAGCTCGTAAAGGGGACGAGAAAGGCCGTAAGCGAATGATCGAAAGTAATCTTCGTTTAGTTGTTAAGATCTCACGTCGTTATGTTAATCGCGGTTTAACATTGTTAGACCTGATAGAAGAAGGCAACCTAGGTTTAATTCGTGCAGTTGAGAAGTTTGATCCAGAGCGTGGCTTTCGTTTTTCA
>NZ_BAABWE010000014.1:0-37813 GCF_040371755.1 Oceaniserpentilla sp. 4NH20-0058 | reverse complement strand
CGGCATAAACGCAGCGTCATCCGACGATTGAAGTGTTGGAGGCGTTCGTTTTTCATTTTTTTAACGTTCCGGGAATTGTGCAGTGTTTCAGATGTATTGGATTCTAGAATCTCTATTCTTAATAGTACTTCAATGTATAGCGTTATTGGGTACTTTGATCTATCATCGAAATTGGTTTCTCGTAGTTGGCGTGGTATTTCTAGTTGCTATTGGAATGATCACTGTTGTTGGACTTGTTGGCCAGATAAGTTTTTTTATGCCTGAAGATTCTGGAATATTGGGGAGAAAAGTATGGCCGATATTAATTGGTTCATTAATTGCTATTATTCTTTATTTGATAGGTTACATTTATTTTTTGGTTAGTGATGATTGATGTGTTGGAAGGTGCTCGTTCTTCACTTTTCCAGTCTATGAGTCGAACATTCAAAAATAACTTTCTTTCTTCAAAATACCAAATATAAGTATCCCAAATATAGATATCAAAAATACCCAAAGAGGTTTCGTTATTGGCGATCCGTATGCTTGAATGCCACTGGATAGAACAAATGATGATTTCTTTTGGTTTTCATCTAATTGGTTATAAAGTTTCTTTGCTTGTTTGACTTTTTTTAGATGCCAGAAAGCCCAATAGCCAAAACCAAGCATACATAGACTTACCTGTAAAAATTCATACAATTCTTGCATCACAACTTCCCACAATCCAACTTATTCTGCCCAACCACAACCCCCACCATTTTGGTTTTCTGATAATCCGTGCCATTAAAGTCTTGTTCGAACACCGCGTGTTGATAGCTGCATAAACCGTCGCTGCGTTCCATGGTGACCACGCCGTTAATACGACGGCCAGTTTGGATACCGGTAATTGGGTGGCGCAGGATGCTCCAATCGTTACCTGTGATGTAGGTGTACTTTAAAGTTTCTTTCCACGCGTATTGATTGGCCCAGCGTTGTGCCGCAGTGAAGGCGTCTTGTTCTAATGCTTGATCGGTTAAGCCTTTTTTAGGTAACTGGTTGTTGGCAGTGCGTTGCTGATCTTCCCGTTTGTGGCGAGCATCCACAGCGGCTTTGGTTTGTTGTGCGTATTGGTTGAAGGCGCTGTCGATTTGGCTTTGCAGGGCCTTGTCTATAGTGAGTTTACGGGCAAAGGTTTTGTCTTGGGCTAAGACATTAAAGTGCGAGTTTTTGCCCCACGGTTGTTTGCCAAGGTTGGCGTTGGTCCACCAAAGAATGCCTGTGTCTTGCTCGATGATAAAGCGCCCCATGTGGCCTAACTCATATACCGGTTTGCCAATGGCGTCGCTCAGTTCCGTTTGATAAAGGTAGGTGTCGCTGGTGCAGTTACGGCAATTTAATCCGTTAAGTACTAGTTTCTGTTGTGGGTAAATCAGTACTTCCATTTCATCGTATTGTTGTGAGCCAATGCCGTGTTTTGCGGCGGCGTAATAAGTGCCGTTACCGCCGGTGACTTTTGTTTGGGCAATGCCTTCCCCTGTCATTAAGCGTTTAGATTCGTTAATGACAAACTGCTTGCCTGCTTCAAGATCAATGGTTGGTGTGCCTTGTTTACTGTACACATTGGCATATACCAGTTTCTCCCAAATCTTTTTACCCAGCTGCCCATCGGCCATAACTGAGATAAAGGTATTGCTGTCATAGGCTATGACGTAAATCCCCGATGAATTAAAAAATACAGGGCGCCCCAGCTCTTTGGTTTCGGTTTCAAGTAAGCGATACCCTGCTACTGGGCACTTGGGGCAACTGGCGGCGACGAGTACGGTTTGGCCGTTATGTTGGCCATACTCTATTTGCAGCTTTTGGGTTTGTCCTGCGGCACTGCGTTCAGGTTGCGCCAGTTGATAAATCCCGTTTACTTGTTCTGGGGTGAGCTCAAATGCGCCGACGCTATGTGTTGATATTAAAATGGTGAAACTGATTAACATGTTGGTGAGTCGGTTTTGCATTTCATGTCCTTTGCGAGATTCGAAGTAATGGACGTAACCATATCTGCCTATAGTATGTGCGGCAACCGCTAGGTTTATGTTGTTGAATGTGTTTTTAGTGTGTTGTAACCCGTATAGCGGGTCTTGTATTGCTATTTGTAATTTTATTGCTATATTATTGTATATAGCAATTATTTTGGGCGGATTAAACGATGCAAGCCAGAGTTAATCACGATCAAGAGCACATATTGGCAAAAGCACTTATTCGCGCCAGTGAAGCCCTTGGGTTACAAAAGAAAGAGCTGGCTGAGGTGGTGGGGGTGAACCCATCTCAAATTAGTCGTTTGCAAGAGACGGGCATTAAAACGGCTTCAAAAGAGTGGGAAATTGCCACTTATGTTATTCGTATCGCAAGGGGCCTACATGCCCTTAATAATGGTGATAGCAAGAATACTCAACACTTCATGAGTACTTATAACCAGATTCTCCAAGCGACCCCTAAAACCGAGATTAAGCGTTTAGACGGTTTATTGCGTATTTTAAATTTTGTAGATGCCTTTCGAGGCAAGGTGTAATGCCCTTAGAGCAATTAGTATCAGACAATATCAGTACCATTAAGGGCGAGGTGTTTAGACTAGTTGAAAACCAAGAGCAAATAGCCACACGAAGCTATGTTGATACATTAGAAGAGCAAGATATTCTTGAGCAAATTTTAGAGCAGAGCAAGCCCCGTTATCATGTGGATACGCCAGAAGGCATGCATTATTTGCTTAAAAGCCCCTTCCGGTACCCTCCGCTTCATTATGGTTCTCGTTTTGGCCGAACGGTTGAGTTTGGTATTTTTTATGGGGCATTAACTGCAAAAACAGTATTAGCCGAGGTAGCTTTTTACCGTTGTGTATATTGGCACTCACCTGAAGAGCCTTTCCCTAATCCGTTGATATCTCAGCATACTTTGTTTTCAGCTTTGTTTGAGTCACAACAAGGCATTGATTTACGTAAGGCTGCATTCAACGAGTATCACCGTGATTTACAATCCCCAACTGAATACAGAAGCTCACAGCAGTTAGGTTCAGTTATGCGTGATTATGCTCATATGTTTCTTTATGCATCGGCCCGTGATCCTGATCAAGGGGGTTGCGTGGGCATTTTTACACCTAAAGTGTTTATAAATACTAAGCCTAATATTCATGGGACGTATCATTGCGAAACCGATGGCAAGATAGTCTCGTTTAGGGAGGCAGGTTCGTTTGATCGCCTGCAATTTCGAGTTGAACAGTTTTTCGTAAATGGTAAGTTACCGCAGCCAGCATAAGTTAAGTGGCAGGGCTGGGCACAACATGCCATCGAGTATGATTTATAGTGGCCCTTGGTTATACTGCGCTGCGAATAATGATAGATACGGCCAACATGCTTCCACCCAAACATATAGCGTTTTTTCGATTGTCTGCCCTTGGGGATGTGGTACTTGCCATTCCTATGATTCGCGCACTACAAAATCAATGGCCTGATTGTAAAATCACGTGGATCACCAGTTCGGCGGCTTATCCACTATTAGAAGGGCTTGAAGGGGTTGAGTTTTTGGTCATACAAAAGCCCAAAACCTTTAAAGATTATTTAGGTTTGCGCAAATTATTCAAGCAGTATGAATTTGATGTGCTCATTGCGGCGCAAGCCAGTTTTCGCACCAACCTGCTTTACCCGTTTATCAAGGCCAAGCGCAAAATAGGCTTTGATAATGGCCGCGCTCGCGACTTACATGCGTGGTTTGTAAAAGAGCAAATTCCAGCAGCCGATGAACACCTTGCGGAAGGTTTCATGGGGTTTGCTAAGTACCTTGGTGTGCAAAGTGATGAGCTAACGTGGTCCCTGTATACCAGTGAAGAAGATCAAATATGGGCGGCTGCCCAGCGACAAACCCCTAAACAAGAGGGTGGTAAGTACATCGCCATTAACGCCGCCGCCAGTAAAGCTGAACGTACTTGGAAGGCTGAACATTATGCCGAGCTAATCAACCAAGCGGTGGAAAAATACCACTGCCAAGTGGTGCTTACAGGTGGACCTGCAGATAACGAAATTCAATTAGCCAAAACCATACAGAGCTTGGCTAAACACCCTGTAGACAATTTAGTTGGGCAAACCAAACACAAGCAAATTGCCGCATTACTAGGTGAGGTAGATTGCTTAATCGCCCCAGATACCGGCCCCGCCCACATTGCCGTGGCCATGCACACCCCTGTGATTGGCTTGTATGCTGTGGCACGTTCTGAGTTGTCTGGCCCCTATCAAGCCCCAAACTATACAGTAGATGCTTATCCACTGGCGGTGGAGAAATATTTAGGCAAGCCCGCAGCTGAAGCCGGATGGCATGAACGTGTGCATCATAAAGATGCTATGGATTTGATTACCGTAGAAGATGTGATGGCACAGTTGGGTCGAGTGCTAATGCGCAATAATTAAGGAGTTTTAAATGAATAAATGGATATTAATTAGCCCAATGCTGTTTGGCCTCATCGCTTGTGGATCAGGGTCGGACTCAGAAACGCGTTTTGAAGAGCAGTTATTAGGTCAGTGGGAGCAACCTTGCACACCTCAACAGGGGAATTCAGCGTCGAAAATGACCATGGAGCTTTCAATTTCTAAAGCGATCATTTCCCAAATTAATTATAGTGATTCATCTTGCGAATTCCCTGATATTGAGTCATCGCTACATGGTAGTTATACAGTAGAGCCTTAATCTGACAAGGCATTCTATTATATTGATTTCCATGGGGAAGAAACTTATTTAGGTTTTTTTGATGAGTTTCTTGTGACAGTATTAAACTTAAGCCAAGTGTGTGGTTACGATGATTGGGCTTTAGGTTTAAAGAAAGATGTAACCCATTGTTCAGGTGAATTGTCTTATAATTTAGATGAAGATTTATTGATGCCAGTGATTATTGAAGAGGGTCGGCTATATCTTACTGATGGGTCCTCCAATCCCAGTAACACTTACTTTGAAAGGGTTGAGTAGTACCTAGTCAAAAGGGCGATCCATTCGCCCTTTTATTATGTCTTTTACTTTGTCACATAGGTTACACACAACGTTACACAAATGTCACATACGTTACACCTCCAATAGTCCATATTTGAACTGTGTCTCATTGGAGGGTTCAATATGAAAACAATAACTAGCACCTTGGCGATATTAGTATTTTTCCTAAGCTCAACTATTTCACATGCTGATAACGGTAAGTTATTAAAAGGCGCATGGTCAGAACAGGCATGTCATTCATTGAATGGTGAAGTTGAGCTATCAGCTCAGACCAGTTTTAAATTTGAATCGAATCAGGTCTTAGTGGTTAACCGCTATTTTGAAAACAGCAATTGTAGTGGTGAAGCAACGTATGTTGTGGATTATGAAGGTACTCTTCAAATCGGTGAGAATAACGTTTTGCCAACAGGTGAATCCGTTACTCAATATACGATAACCATTAATACAGAATTGCCTAAAGTGAATACGGGTAATCCGGTTGTGATTCTTTCTAGTATTGATAACTGCGATACTCGCCAGTGGTCATTTGGTGATACCAACGATGTATTTAGTTGCGTATTTGCCGAGACTCAAATGAATATTATTAAAGAAATGGCTTTGGTTAACGGCACTACATTATACAAGGGTTTAATTGTTACCAAAGCGTAAATTCAGATTGGCCACTAGTTAGACACTAATGCTTAGTACCAGAAGGCGGCATGGCATCAAATATCTTGATGGCTTGTTCGCCTTCGTCACGTACGGCTTTGCCTTCTGAGTTTAATTATTTGAACGCGCGCAGTGTGCAGAGAGGATTATTAAAAATAATAATGTAGGTTCAGTTTTTGATGAGAATAATCCGTTTCAAATGACACAGAGAAGCTGGATGTTGGATAAAAATCAACTTTGTTAACAACATTGCTAGTTTTGAAGTTGCTTGAATAATTGAAAGTGAAATCAAATTTTTCAAAGCTTGCATGGAATCTACTATAGCTACTCCATTTTAATTCGCTAGAATATCCAAGCATTGAACTAAAACCGTATTGGCGAAATACCTCTCCTATGCCTACATAAATCTGTGAATTGTTGCTATACCCTAGATTAAACATGAAGCTTGGGGCTTGACGACTAATAGAATCAATAACGGTCTTACTCATTAACGTAAATGAATTTTCTTTGTTCTTAAGGTTTGTGTGTATTTGAAACGCTTTTGTTTCACTAAAAAAATTCAGATAACCATGTTTTGGTCTAGGGCTCTGATAAAGTGTTAATTTCAAGTCGGATTCTGATGAGAAATCAATGGTTGATAATTTGTCATAAATAACTTCATCTAATTCGTTTTTTGAGTTTTTTAGACTTCCATCCGACGTATTGGCAATAAATGTATCTATATACTTTATTGTCCGATTATCAATCAGTGCACTTAGCTGTTTTGAGGGGGGGCTGAAAGAGGCAATTGGCTTAGGAGCTCCTATTTTACTATTAATAAAGCTTAATGATTCTGAAGAGCAGTTTTTAGTAAAAAAATTATATTCAGTGGTTTTTTTTGTAGCAAATAATAGGTCTTTGTAAGAATCAGTTATATCAATAGCTGTATTCACCTTGAATCGATGAATGTCTCGAGACTCACTCATCACAGTTTCGTAGTAGGCATCAAAAAAGTAAGACTGAGAATACTTTCCATCCACACTATTAAATGCAGCGTCGAGATAATTAGATAAACTTGCTGTTTGGGTCTCGGGAGAATAAAAATTGTAGGCTGAGAAAGTGAAAATAGGATCAAACATAAATGCATTGTTTTTCATAAACGCTAGGCGAATATGGCCTAGGCTAGATTCTATGTTTTTTCCCCATTCACTGCTGAATAGTACATATAAGTCGTATTTTTCAATGTCTATTTCATAAGTAGTATTATTTTTTGCGGGTATATTAATTTCACACGTATCGTTTATGTATCTGGTTAAAGCGTCAATAAAGGTTCTAGGAGTTTTATAGTTAGATGAGATTTTGGCGATTTTATTTGGAGTAATGCAGTTTATTGAATTGGTTTCTTGCGATATTTTATTTGAAAGAGATTGTTGTAATTCAATATCTTTATTGATCTGTTTATGAAAAAGATAGATAAATTTAACTGTTTCTCTAGGTGGAGTGTAGTCAGCAAAGGAAGGTAAAGAAGAAAAGATAAAAGCAAAGCCCAGAAGGGCTTTGCTGGAATAACGCATCATTAATTTCTAGGTTGTAGGTCAAAAAAGAAATTATTTTCGTCGTATTTGAAAACTGCACCAGTAAGTGCGTCAGTTGTACTTAAATCCCAGAAGATATTAATAAGAGCAACAGGGTCGAAAGATTTTCCAACTGTACGATTGATTGATACATAACCTTCTTTTTCAACACGAAGACTGCTGTATTTGTTTTTTGCAGCACTAAATGTAAATGGTGTAGTGCCCATTATTTTACCGTCTAAGTAAACTTTTGCACCTTGTGGGTTTGAATCAAAAGTGATGTCTTGAGATGTACCACTAATAATACTCGCACAACCAGATAGGCCGATAGCAAGGAACAATATTGCTAAAATTTTCATATTTTTTAAATCCATTTTTACGTTTTATAGGGCGGCGAACTATATCAAATGCATAACTGTGCTTCAAGTGATTGAAAAATAAACACTTTTGGGGTGCGTTAATGCTTAGTACCAGAAGGCGGCATGGCATCAAATATCTTGATGGCTTGTTCGCCTTCGTCACGTACGGCTTTGCCTTCAGGGGTGACGCGGGTTTGTAGCTCAGCGGCTGTGGCCATTTCTTCTTCGCTTTTCATCACATCACGATAATCACAGGCTACACATTCACGTACATCACGGCCTGCTTCATTTTGGTATTTTACCAGTTTGTCCATTTCTGAGCATTTTGGGCAGACGGCCCCGGCTATGAAGCGTTTTTGAGCTTTAAACATAAATACACCTAGCTTCCTGAGCTTGCTAATACTGCGTTAAAAAGTTTCCACGATCTCCTCATTTATGAATTATAAACTCCGGGCTCGCGGAAACTTTTTGCCTTGTCTTAGCTACGTCAGATAGCTATTTAAAGACGATTGGCTGAATTTTACCATAAATTATAAGTGTGGGAGGGCGCTTGCGCGCGACGGAAGCAATGATTATTTCGTCGCGCGCAATACCCAAATGACTTCTACATACGCGGGGTACACTGGCGCCCTCCCACAGAGAGTTCCAATAGCTTTAAGCCGCTTTAATCCCACAGTGCCTTAATAATGGCTCCACGCTTGGCTCTCGGCCACGGAAGTTTTTAAATAGTACGGCTGCATCGTCTTCACCACCACGGCTTAGAATCTCGTTAAAAAAGGCTTGGCCTGTGGCTGGGTTAAATACCCCTTCTTCTTCAAAGCGGCTGTAAGCGTCGGCACTTAATACTTCGGCCCATTTGTAGCTGTAATACCCTGCGGCGTAACCTCCGGCAAAGATGTGGCTAAAGCTGTGTTGGAAGCGATTAAACTCGGGGGCTTTAATCACGGCCACTTGCTGGCGTATTTCATTGATCACATCTTGGATAGGTTGTGGATTTTGCGGGTTGTAGTTCAAATGCATTTTGAAATCGAACAGGGAGAATTCTAGCTGGCGCATCATCATCATGGCACTTTGAAAGTGCTTAGCGGCGAGCATTTTATCAAGCAATGCTTTTGGTAATGGCTCACCAGTTTCTACATGGCCAGTTATAAAAGCTAAGGCTTCTGGTTCCCAGCACCAGTTTTCTAGGAATTGACTTGGTAGCTCCACGGCATCCCAAGCTACGCCATTGATGCCACTAACCGCTGCGGTGTTTACCTTGGTGAGCATGTGGTGAATGCCATGGCCAAATTCATGGAATAAGGTGGTGAGCTCGTTATGGGTTAATAAGGCAGGTTGATCGCCAACAGGCGCGGTGAAATTACACACCAGATATGCCACTGGAATTTGTTGCTCACCATTGGCTAGCGTACGGCGGTCACGACAACCGTCCATCCAAGCTCCACCGCGTTTTTTCGCGCGGGCGTATAAATCAAAGTAGAACTGGGCCACTAAGCGGCCATCTTTATGGATGTTGAATAGTTTTACGTCTGGGTGGTATAAGTCACCATTTTCCACTGTGGCCGTGGTGACTTCTTCAATGGACACATTAAATAAGCGGCTGGCCACTTCAAATAAGCCTGATAGTACTTTGGGTGCTGGCAGATATGGGCGGATTTCTTCTTGGCTGACGCTATAACGAGCCTGTTTAAGCTTTTCGCCATAGTAGGTGACATCCCAAGGGTTTAGCTCGTCTGTGCCGCTTTGTTCTTTGGCGAAGGCTTTTAGCTCGGCAAATTCTTGCTCAGCTTGGGTTTTTGATTGTTTGGCTAAGTCTTCTAGGAATTGAATGACTTGCTGTGGGGATTCAGCCATCTTGCTCGCTAATGAATAGTGGGCGTAGCTTTCAAAACCCAACAAGCTGGCCAATTCGTGGCGTAGTTTAAGGATTTCATCCATATTGGTTGAGTTATCAAACTCACCTGCATGGGGGCCTTGGTCGGATGCGCGTGTAGCAAAGGCGGTGTACATTTCTTCACGTAATTCGGCGTTGTCGCAGTAGGTTAATACGGGTAGGTAGCATGGAAAATCTAACGTAAGTAAATAACCCGTTTGCTCACTGGCTTTAGCGTTTTGTTCAAAACCCGCTAAGGCGCTATCGGGCACTCCAGATAATAGGGTTTTATCGGTAATGAGTTTTTGCCATTTGTTGGTGGCGTCTAATACGTTTTCCCCGAATTTGCTGGAAAGCTCACTTAGGCGTGATTTAATTTCACCGTAGCGTTTCTTTTTATCTTCGGCCAGATCCACACCAGCTAAATGAAAGTCGCGTAATGCGTTATTAATCGACTTTTGTTGGGCTTGATCTAATTGGCTAAATTCAGCGCTGTCTTTTATGGCTTGATAGGCCAATTGTAAGTTTTTGTTTTGTCCAATCTCGGTTGAATAGGCCGAGAGTTTTGGTAAGCAGGCGTTATAGGCATCACGCAAAGCATCGTTGTTCATGACGCTGTTTAAATGGCCCACAGGACTCCATGCTTTATTTAAAGTGTCGTAGAGCTCTTCAAGCGGTTCAGCCAAATTCTGCCAGTTGGGATTAGTTTGCTGGCTTAAGTTTTTAATGGCTTCAAGGCTGCTGTCAATGTGGTGAGTGATAATGGCTTCTACTTGGTCTACGGCCACTTCGTTGAAGTTAGGTAACGCTTGGGGGTTGCTCAGAGTTTCTGTCATGATGCTTCTTTGTTTCTTTTAACAATTAAAGTCAGTATAGATGACTAGGTTGGGCTTTTGATAGGGTTTTCAAGGGCATAAAAACAGATGACAGCTATAGGGTGGGACAATGGGTGCGCTGAGAAGCTTTAAAGGTATGACGCCAAAACTGGGTTTGCAGGTGTTTGTTGATGATAGTGCAGTGGTCATAGGTGATGTGGAATTGGGCGACGACGTTTCAGTGTGGCCCAATACTGTGATTCGTGGGGATATGCATAGGATTAAAATTGGTGATCGATGCAGCATTCAAGATGGTTCAATTTTACACATCACCCATGCCAGTGATTATAACCCAGGGGGTTATCCCCTCACCCTTGGCAATGATGTCACTGTGGGGCATATGGCTATGTTACATGGTTGCACCATAGGCAGTGAAGTGTTGATCGGTATGCAAGCCATGGTGATGGATGGCGCGGTAGTGGAAGATAAAGTGGTCATAGGTGCTGGTAGTTTGGTGCCACCAGGAAAGCTGCTTAAAAGTGGATACCTATATGTAGGCCGTCCCGCTAAAGCGATACGTGAATTAAATGACAAGGAGTTGAGCTACTTTAAATATACGGCGGCCAATTATGTGAAATTAAAGAATGATTATTTGGATAGTGTTTAAATAATCGACATTACTTGCAAAATGTTACAAAAAAGTCCAATTATCCATACCATCCTCTTATGTGATTTTTGGCTGAATTTGCTACAGTGTGCGCTCATTTCATATGTGTTCAGGATGAACCATGCAGCAAGCACTGATAATACTTGGCTTAGTTTTATGTTTACTGATCCCCAGTTTACTTCTCGCTAAAGATTCAATCACCCCTCTAATTTTGGCTAAAACATTTAAAAGCAGTATGCAGCATGAAGCGTATTGGGTGAGTGAAAAGCTCGACGGTATTCGCTGTTACTGGAGCGGCGAGCAGTTGTACACTCGCAATGGTAATCCGATTCACGCCCCTACTTGGTTTATCAAACAATTACCGCAAACCCCATTAGATGGTGAGTTGTGGGCAGGTCGTGGTGAATATCAGACGGTTGCCCAAACCGTTTTAGATAAAACCCCCAATGATAAGCAGTGGCGTGAAATCCAATTTCAAGTATTTGATCTTCCCCATAACAAAGCACCGTTTGAACAACGTCAAAAGACTTTAAAGAGCATATTAGAAGACAGCCTTAGGCCTAATGTTGTCTGGGTCGAACAAACTCAACTACGCAGCTTGGCAGCGATTAACAAGGCCCTTGAAAGTGTGGTTAAAAATGGCGGCGAAGGCTTAATGCTTCGCCCTGTTCGCAGCTTGTATGAAGCGGGTCGAAGTAATAACTTACTTAAACTAAAACCTCGATACGATAGTGAAGCTCGGGTTATAGCGTATCAAGCTGGTCGAGGTAAATTTGAAAATATGATGGGTGCCATTTGGGTCGAATTATCGAATGGAAAAATGTTTAAAATTGGTAGTGGTTTCAGTGAGTTAGAGCGTAAAGAGCCACCGCCAATTGGCAGCCGAGTGACATTCTCTCACCAAGGCTTTACCGAAAAAGGCTTACCAAGGTTTGCAACTTATGAGCGGATAAAGGTAGATGAGTGATAATAAAAAAAGTGGCAAAAGCCACTTTTTTTATATCCTTAAAAGAATCAAACAATTTATGTTAAAGCCCAATCAATACCCGCGGCTTTGCCTAAGCAAGGCCACTCTTGCCAGATAGGAGTTGTATTTCCCTGCTCTTCTTTCATAAAACTTTTAAAGTCAGAGCTTTCATAGCTGGTTTCGTTAGGCATCATTTTGTTTACTGTGTGTAATACTTTGCTATCCAGCTCGTTGGCGAGAGTCTCCCCTACAAGTTGATGAGCAACCACATTTGCTAATGTCATGTCCCAAGGAATTAACGGCATTCCAACGCGGCTAATATAGCGATCGTTTAATTCTTCAAATAAACGATGGGCCAAATATGCCTCATCCATCATGGCCATTAAACCAATATGATGGTTGGGTAAGTTAGGCGGTGAAATAAAATACTCTTCTGCGATACGCAAAAAAGGAAAAACATGATTTTCAATGCCCGCTTTTTGTGCTGCTTGTTTTAGTGCATCTAAGAAGTCAGGAACGTGATGGATATACTCCATGGCAAAATGCTTGAGGGATTCCAATTCATTGTCTTTTTCTATTTTCAAACGCTCAGGAAGTGTTTGAATATGAAACTTTAAATGGCGCTCTAAGCAGTGTGTCCGTTCTTCATGATAAAAGGCGTTGCTAATAATGGAGCGTAATGAACTAACTCGCATTTGTGTCTCCTTGCAAACTTGTGGCTAATATGGCGGCCTAATTTGCTAGTTCAGTTTCATTTTTATTATCGTTTTATTGTTATTATTTTTTTCGATTCGCGCAGTTAAATTACGAGAATTTCGCAGTAATCACAATGAAAATGTAGGTGGTTTTTAGAAGATAAATCCATAAGAAAAGAGCCTTAATTCGTTTTTATTGTTAGCACTATATTGATGAATTTAAGATTAGTTCACTAACAAATAAATGCCAGAAAATAGACCAATAAAAATATCATTTGTGGCTTAGTGTTCAATTTTGTGCAAAACACTTTTAAGCGTCAATAGTTGCCAACCTGCCCTGCCCAATAAAAAGGCAAAGAATGCAAACCAAAGGCCATGATATTGCCAATCAGAAAATAAAAATTGAATGGGTAAAAATAAAATAAAAACAGAAAACAAAACACTATTACGCATATGCTTTGCTTGGGCTAAGCCCACATAAATGCCATCTAGCCAATAACTGGCAAACCCGGCTATGGGAAGAAAAATTAACCAGTAATTTAAAATATTAACAATTGCTAATACAGCTTCTTGAGATGTAAGCAAGCGTAAAATATGATCGCTGGCTATCCATAAAACGAAACAAAATATAATTGCAAAAATAAACGACCAAATACCACTAACGTATATAACGTGTTTAATTTTTTTAAATTTACGTTTACTTAATGCTTGACCGACCAATGATTCGGATGCAATGGCAAAGCCATCTAATGCATTACTGATAAACATTAATAGGTTAATTAAAATGGCATTGGCACTTAATAATGCCGCACTGTGTTGTGCGCCTTTGCTCATAAAAAATGCAAAAGTAAATAACAGAAAAAAAGTTCGCACAAAAAGATGACCATTTAATTGCAAAAAAGATTTAAAAAATACTTTTGCAAAATTAAATGATTCTAAACTAAAAAGCGCAGGTCGAATAAACGCAAGCGCAAGTAAAAGTTGTACGCTTTCAGCCGCATTGGTTGCATAAGCAACGCCATCACTATTTAAGTGATACCAATACACTAAAATATAATTGAGTAGACCATTTAAAATATTACTGCTGATTAAAATAATTAAAGTGTCACGTGTGCGACCCATGCCAATTAAATACCCAAGAGCGGCGTAATTGAGCAATGAAATAGGGGCAAAATAAAACCGAATACTGAGGTAGCGTTCGCTTAGTGGAACAATCCCTTCAACTGGACTTACTAGGCTTAACATAAGCTGGATAAGTGGCTGTGAAATAGCCATGACACATATACCAATACCTAGTGCTAAAAGACCGGCCGATTGCAGCACGCCTTGGCGTTTAATGGGGTGATCATAGTGCTTGGCCACCATAGCCGTGGTACCCATGCGTAAAAAGGCAAAACTCCAAAATACAAAGGTCACTAGACTTGAGCCCATGGCCACTGCTGCTAGGTAGCGGCTGTCGTCTAGGTGGCCCAAAATGGCGGTATCCACCAAACCTAATAGCGGTACGGACACATTAGACAGCATCACAGGAATGGCCAAATACCATAGCTGTTTATGAGTACGGATTTGAGAATTCAATGGGGGCCTTATGAGTTTGGGTTAAATACTAAGAATCACTACATTTATGCGGTGGATCTTGGCATGATTAGGCTTAAGTAAAGGGAGAGTATTATGCGTCAGCGTGTTTTGATTGTCTTGTGCCTAGTGGTTGGGGTGTTATCCGGTTGCAGTGAGTCACTACCGGAAAGTTATCAGCCATTGCCTCAGTCGATAAAGATCACTGATATCAACCTGTATGACCAAAATGCACAAACCATTCATGAGCAAAGTTTGCTGGGTAAATGGAGTCTAGTTTTCTTTGGTTACACCTATTGCCCTGATGTGTGCCCAACCACCTTGGTGGAATTAAACAAAGCCGCCGCCCAGATTAAATCGGACGCCTTTCAAGTGGTACTGGTTTCGGTAGACCCTAAGCGAGATACCCCTGAGCAGCTAAAGGCCTATATTGAGTACTTTAACCCCAGCTTTCAGGCGTGGAGTGGGGATATAAACAATGTAGAGGCCTTATCCCGACAAATGCATATTTTCTTTCAAAAGCAGCCCCACGGGGACGATGAAAACAGCTATTTGATGGATCACAGCTCACAAGTGGTATTAGTGAATCCACAAGGGGAATATGTGGGCTTTTTCACGTCACCGCTTAAACCTGAGGAAATGAGTGCCTATCTAAATGATCAGCTTAATTAACTCTTAATTAAGCGGTATCCGCTTTGGCTCACCAAAAAGAAAAACGCACTGGTGAGCACAATGCTTGGCCCTGCTGGGGTATCAAAATAGTAAGAAAGCCCTAACCCCATGGCGACAGCCAGCATGCTAATAATAGTGGCCAATGCAGCCATTTGTTTTGGCCCTTGGCTTAAAGGGCGCGCAGCCGCTGCAGGAATAATCAATAACGCAGTGATCAATAATACCCCTACCAGCTTCATGGCCCCTGCAATCACCACGGCCAATAACACCATGAATAACAAGCGCAGCTTGGCCACTTGATAGCCTTCAACTTGGGCTAACTCTTCAGAGACACTGGCAGCTAATAAACCTTTCCACATACGGCTTAACGCCGCTAAGACCAGTACCGCGCCAATGGCCAGTGTGATTAAGTCTTCACGGGTGACGGCTAATAAGTCACCAAATAGGTAGGCGTTTAAGTCAATGCGTACGTTATCCACCAAGCTCAAAGTGACTAAACCTGCGGCTAACGTGGTGTGTGCCATTAACCCTAATAACGTGTCACTGGGTATGAAATGCTGGCGCTGTAAGCTCGCTAGAATTAACGCAACAAATACCGCACACAGTACAATGGCTAAATTCAGTTGTACCTCGAATACAAAGCCTAGGGTAATACCTAACAGCGCACTGTGGGCTAAGGTGTCACCGAAGTATGCCATGCGTCGCCAAACAATGAAGCTGCCCAATGGGCCGCTCATGAGGCTTAAAATCCAACCTGCCAATAGGGAATCTAATAGCCACATCATATTAATGTTCTTCCTTATGGTCATGCTGGCAATGTTCGCCGTGGGTGTGATCATGGTGATGGGTATAAGGCACTAAATGAGCAGGCATAGAGCGGCCAAACAACTCTAGGTAGCTTGGGTCGTTTTGCACCGTTTGCGGATGTCCCTCACAGCAAACATGGCCGTTAAGACAAATCACTTTATTAGTGGCGGCCATAACTAGGTGCAAGTCATGGCTTACCATTAATACGCCGCAGTTTAATTCGTCTTTTAAGTTACTAATAAGGTGATACAGTTCCGCTTGACCACTGACATCTAAGCCTTGTACTGGCTCGTCTAGCACCAGTAATTCAGGGTTGGATAATAATGCTCGCGCCAGTAGTGTGCGTTGTAGCTCGCCACCGGATAACTTTTGCATAGGACGATTTAGCAGCTCTGTAATATTAAGCCGTTCGCAGACATTCATTAATTGGCTTTTATGATAGCCCTTGGCCAGTTCCAAAAAGTGCTTAACGCTTAAGGGGAGTGTTTCTGGCAGGCTCATTTTTTGCGGCATATAGCCAATGCGTAAATTAGGCAAGCAAGTGCGTTGGCCACTGCTGATGGTTTCTAGGCCTAAAGCCAGTTTGAGTAAGCTGCTCTTACCTGCGCCATTTGGCCCGATCAGGGTGACGATTTCACCGCGATGCACAGAAAGGTTAATGTCTTTGAGTATGGTGCGGCCTTGGCGTACAAAACTGACGTTTCTCAGTTTAATTAAATAATCGTTCATGCCAGAGGCTACCTTACCTACACTTTTACACGCCAAAGAAAGGGCGATAGGGTATCATATTGGGCCTTTAATAGCGGTAAAAATAATGGAGTCGCCATGCAAGGTTTTACAGCTTGGATAATGGCTTTGGCTTTAATGGTCATGGCAATCAACACCCAAGCGCAGTCGTCAAAACCAGATACCCCCAGCGTATTGGTGTCAATTCACCCAATTGCCATGCTGATAAAAAGCGCTTGGCCCGATTTGCACGTTACCACTTTAATGAAGCCAAATCAGTCCCCCCATGATTTTGCTCTTAAACCGAGCCATCGCAGGCTAGTGGCTCAGTCCCAACATGTGATTTGGTTAGGGGATGAAATGGAGCCCTACCTGACCAAGCTGGTGGCTGGTCATACCTCGGCGCTAGATCTTTCAGGTTTATTTGAATTAGCAGAAGAGGCGAACGATCACCATGACGGCCATAACCACGGGGAACACGACCCGCATATTTGGCTTAACCCTAATGCCATTAGTAGTATTTTAAATATGGTGCAACAGCAACTGTCATTGCAAGAACCCAACGCTTTTTTACAGCAATTAGCGCAATGGCAGTTAAAAGCAAAAACTCAACTTGAAGGATTAGATGCAGGCTTTATTAGTTTTCATGACGCCTTCCATTACTGGATTAACTATTTTGCGCTAAACCAAGTGGCTGCTTTAGCATTAAACCCAGAGCAGCCCATCGGTACACGTCATCTTGTTAAAGTGCGCCAGATATTAAGTGACGGCAAAGCAACTTGTTTATTTATTGAACCTCAGTTCAAAGCGAGCATTGTGAAAAAATTACAGCAAGGTACTAATGTGCCTGTGGTGGATATTGATCCAATCGGCTCTCAATTTAATGTGAACGATGGCAAGTTTTTCGCTTTTTATGATTATTTATTAATGCAGTTTCAAACGTGTCTTAAAGCTAAGTAATTGATTTTTAGTTAATTATTTAATTGCTTGAAAATATTGGGTGTAATGGTCGCTTGTCAGGCTGGGCAACAGGTAATAATCTGAATACTTCATAATAAAAAAGTGAAGCGCATGACTACTGCATTGGATGCGAACGTAGACGCCCATTCTAAGTTGAACCTAGAAAAACGCTATGAACAGGTGCGTCAATACAGTGAACATTTGGTTCACTGTTTAAGCCCTGAAGATTGCGCCTTACAAGCGGCCCCGTTTGTTAGTCCAGTAAAATGGCACTTGGCTCATACCACTTGGTTTTTTGAAACCTTTCTATTGATTGCCAGTCAGTCGGCTTATCAGCCGTATAATGAGCAATACCAATATTTATTTAACAGTTATTACAATGGTGTAGGCGAGCAGTTTGCTCGGCCTAAACGTCATTTATTATCCCGTCCGTCATTTAAAGAAGTGATAAAATACCGCCAGCATGTGGATCAACAAATGATTCACTTTTTACAACATGCCAACAATGAGCAATGCCAGCTAATCGAGTTAGGGCTGAACCACGAACAGCAACACCAAGAGTTACTGCTGATGGATTTAAAGTTTAACTTTTTTCAAAACCCTTTATATCCGCAATACGGCTTAGCATTAGATGCCCCAAGCCAATTAATTCACCATGAAGGTTTTGAAGAGTTCTCTGGGGGCTTGTTTGAAATTGGCCATCACGGGCAATCCTTTTGTTTTGATAACGAAACCCCAAAACATCAAACCTATTTAAACAGTTTTCAATTGAGCCGCTCCCTTGTAACTAACGCAGAATACCTAGCGTTTATAGAAGACGGTGGCTATCAACAAAGCATGCTGTGGTTAAGTGATGGTTGGGCATGGTTAAACGCAGAAGCAGTACAGCACCCTTTGTATTGGGTAAAACAATCCGGTGAGTGGTACGAATACAGCTTGCAAGGGTTAAAGCCCTTAAATCTAAAACAAGCGGTGAGTCATATTAGTTTTTATGAAGCTCATGCATTTGCACAATGGAAAGGGTTTCGCTTGCCTAGCGAAGCCGAATGGGAGGTAGCGGCTCAACAAAGTTTATATGGGCCCCATCAAACCAGCTTGTCACATATGATTGATCACAACTGGCAGTGGACTCAAAGTGCATACCAACCCTATCCGGGATTTAAAACCCCAAAAGGGGCGGTTGGTGAATACAATGGTAAGTTTATGTGTAATCAAATGGTACTAAAGGGCGGTTGTGATTTAACCCCAAAAGGCCATAGTCGTATTACTTATCGAAATTTTTTCTATCCTCAAGATAGATGGCCTAAAAATGGTATTCGCTTGGCCAAGGATGTAAGCGAATAAAAATAATAACAAGGAGTAAGTTATGAGTAGCCAACCAAAGGCGCAACACGGCGTGTTTTTTTATGATTTTAATCGGCAGCAGTCCGATCAAAAGCAAGAAATACTGCAAGGGTTAACTCAAACACCAAAGCGCATATCCGCTAAATATTTTTATGACCAAACCGGTTCAGAATTATTTGAAGCCATCACTCAGTTAGATGAATACTACCCAACCCGCACTGAAGTGCAATTGCTTAAAGATTACCGCGAAGCCATTATCAACAAAGCCGGTAGGCACTCTGTATTAATCGAATATGGCAGTGGCGCCAGTACAAAAATACAGTTACTGCTTGATGCGCTTAAACCAAAAGCCTATGTGCCGTTGGATATTAGTAAAGACTTCCTATTTGATAGCGCCATCGCGCTACGTCAGCTTTTTCCTTGGCTTGAAATTCACGCCACTTGTTTAGACTATAGTCAGCCAGCAAAACTGCCTCATGGTTTGCCTGTTAACGCAAAAAAAGTGGCATTTTTCCCCGGCTCCAGTTTAGGTAACTTCTCACCTAATGAAGCACTTTCGTTTTTAAAAGGGGTACGCAAAACCGTTGGCGATCAAGGGGCTATGCTCATTGGTGTGGATTTAGTAAAAAGCGATGAAGTACTTAACGCTGCCTATAACGATGCAAAAGGGGTAACCGCACAATTTAATTTAAACAGCCTTGCTCATCTAAATGCCATTGGCGATGGCAATTTTAATGTTGATAATTTTCAGCATCATGCTTTTTTTAATCGCGCACTCAGCCGCATCGAAATGCACCTTATTAGTAAGTACGATCAAGTTGTGTCTTTGTTTGGGCAAAGGTTAAGCTTTAAAAAAGGCGAGGCCATAACCACCGAATACAGCTATAAATTTGAACCCAATCATTTTGCTAATTTTGTACAAGGGGCGGGCTTTGAAAGCGAACACTGTTGGACCGACAAACAAAAAAACTTTGCGTTGTTTTGGTTGACGGCTGTTTAATTTGAATCTGATAGATTAAGCAGTAACTGCTTCATGTGGTCTGGATTTTTATGGGTGGTTAAGCTGGCGGTTTGTTGCTGGCTTTGCGCCACCAAGCGCGATACCCAAAAACGCAGCACACCTAAACGAATAAAATAAGGCAGCGCCTCATGCTCACTAGCACTTAACGGGCGCACACTTTCGTAGCCTTTTATAATGGCGTCAGCTATGTTTTTATTTAAGTGATGGTTTGGTGTTTGTGCCCACGCCATGATGCAAATGGCAATATCATAAACACAGAAATCAAAACCCCCTGCGTAAAAATCAATTACCCCACTTAACTCACCGTTTGGCAAAAATAAGCAGTTATCAATAAATAAATCCCCGTGAATAAAACTTTTTTTAAGCTCGTTGTTGGCGCTCCAATTTTGCCAATGCTGCTGCATGTTCGCCATTTCATTCATTAATAATTCACGGTCTGACGGGACAATGTTTAATGACGGGTTTGATGCTTGTTTTTGCAGCCAGTAAAACCCTCTTGGGTTGCTGTGAGCTTGTTTGTAATTTAATGAGGCTTGATGAATCTTACCCAGCTCGGCACCGATGGTGAAGCCATGACAAGCTTCAATGGTATCTAAGTGATGCCCATCAAGGCATTCAAATATTACCCCCCATTTGTTTTGTGTTTTAAACAAAAACTCCCCATTTATTTTGGCTTTTGGGGCAGGCAGTGCACAACCTTGTTGTTTTAAGTGGGCTAAAAACGGAATGAAAAAATCCAAAGCATGTTTATCTAGATGCTCAAAAATAGTGAGAAAATAAACCTGCTGATTATCTGCTGTGCACAGCTGAATTTTATAGTTGGTGTTTTCTATGCCTGCTGCAACCCCTTCAAAAGATTGCAGGCGGCCTAAATTATACTGGCTTAAAATAGATTCAAACTGGTGTGTATCTAACTGCGTGTAAACCGACATAATAGTGACTTCTAAACTTCCGTCATGTTACCAGCGAAAAATAACCCACTTAGGCACAGTAAGCTTGGATTGGGTTTGCTTTTTGAACTCTTCATCTTCTTGTCCTGCGGGCACAAGGTAATATACAGGGCCGTGCTTAGGCACCACTTTGATTTCCCGTACAGCGCCGTTCTCCATGTACTCGTAATAGGTGTCGCCGTTCTCGTGACGAATCACGATGGAAGACTCAACCGTATCGGCTGCATTTGCTAATGGTACTAACAGCACCAAACCCATTAATACCCAAGATAGAGTCTGTTTCATGATAAACTCGCTAATAATTTTCAATTCACCGCCATTGTACGGCCTGCGCCTTATAAAAGAATAGTCCTATGACAACATCTAGCCCACAAAAAGTCATATTGGTTGACGGATCCTCGTATTTGTTTCGAGCGTTTCATGCCATACGTGAAATGAACACCACAAGCGGATTTCCCACTAATGCCATTCGTGGTGTGATCAGTATGATCCGTAAACTGCAAAAAGATTACGCTGACAGCAAGGTTGTGGTGATATTTGATGCCAAAGGCAAAACCTTCCGTAACGACTTATACAGCGAATACAAAGCCAATCGTCCGCCCATGCCAGATGACCTGCGCGTTCAAATTCAACCCATACACGACATCATCAAAGCCATGGGCTTACCTTTGTTGGTGGTGGACGGCGTAGAAGCGGACGATGTTATCGGCACATTGGCCCTAGAAGCCAGTGCCAAAGGCATCGAGACCATCGTCTCTACAGGGGATAAGGACATGGCTCAGCTGGTCACCGAACACGTTACCTTAATGAACACCATGACCGACACCTTTATGGATGTACCGGGCGTATCCGAAAAATTTGGCGTGCGCCCCGATCAAATTATCGATTACCTCGCCTTAATGGGCGACAAAGTGGATAACATCCCCGGTGTTGAGAAATGCGGCCCTAAAACCGCGGTTAAATGGCTAGATGCCTACGGCACGTTAAAAGGGGTCATGGAAAACGCCGATCAAGTAAAAGGCAAAGTGGGGGAAAACCTGCGGGCGGCTCTTGAGCAGCTACCTTTGTCTTATGAGCTGGCCACCATCAAATGCGATGTTGAGCTAGACGTCACCCTAGAAGACATAGAAGTAAAACCCGCTGATACGTCATTACTTCTCAAATACTTCACCGAATACGAATTTAAAACGTGGTCGAAAGAGTTATCCACAGGAAAGACGGACGAGATCAAAGTGGAAAAAGCCACGGTGGACAGAAGTTTATACACCATTTTATCCACAGAAGATGCCTTATCCACATACATCGAAACCCTCAGAGCCACACCGTACTTTGCCTTCGATACCGAGACCACTAGCCTTAACTATATGGAAGCGCAAATCGTCGGCTTGAGCTTTGCCACAGCAGCTAATCAAGCTGTTTATATTCCATTGGCCCACGATTATTTAGAAGCCCCCGAACAGCTAGATCGCAACTGGACGTTGGCCCAGCTTAAGCCATTACTAGAAGATGACAGTATTTTAAAAGTGGGGCAAAACCTCAAATACGATGCCCACGTACTGGCCAATCACGACATTCAATTAAAAGGCATCGCTCACGACACCATGCTAGAAAGCTACGTGTTAAACAGTACCGCCAGCAAACACAATATGGATGCCCTTGCTAAACAATACCTAGAGCACGATTGCATCTCGTTTGAATCCATTGCGGGCAAGGGGGCTAAGCAACTGACCTTTAATCAGGTTGAAGTCGAAAAAGCCGCCGAGTATGCCGCCGAAGATGCCGACATCACCTTGCGCCTACATGAGTTATTAAAACAAAAGCTGGCTAAAAGTGAGTCATTACTTACATTGTATCAAGAAACTGAGCTTCCGCTTGTGCAAGTACTCACTTACATGGAGCAGCAAGGGGCTTACGTTAACGCCACCAAGCTGCACCAGCAAAGCGAAGAGATCAAAACTCGCCTAGCTGAGCTTGAAAAACAAGCCTTTGATTTGGCCGGTGAGGAGTTCAACTTAAACTCACCTAAACAGCTGCAAACCATCTTTTTTGAAAAACTAGAGCTGCCCATTATCAAGAAAACCCCCAAGGGACAGCCTTCCACCGCCGAAGAAGTACTGGTGGAATTAAGCCATACCTACGAGCTGCCAAAAGTGATTTTAGAGCACCGAGGCTTGGCCAAACTGAAAAACACCTACACCGACAAACTGCCGTTAATGATCAACCCGCGGACTAACCGCGTGCATACCTCGTATCAGCAAGCGGTCACCGCCACAGGCCGTTTATCCTCCACCGACCCTAACCTGCAAAACATCCCAATCCGTAACGAACAAGGGCGTAAAATTCGCCAAGCATTCGAAGCGCCAAAGGGCTCCATCATGGTGGCAGCAGACTATAGTCAGATCGAATTACGCATCATGGCACACCTGTCTGGGGACAAAGGATTAGTAGATGCCTTCGCACAGGGCAAAGATATCCACAAGGCCACCGCCGCGGAAATCATGGGTGTGGATGAATCAGAAGTGACCACAGAACAGCGCCGCCACGCAAAAGCCGTTAACTTCGGTTTGATCTACGGCATGAGCGCCTTTGGCCTTGCCCGTCAGATCGACGTGGGCCGCAAAGAAGCCCAAGCCTATATCGACATCTACTTCGAGCGTTACCCCGGTGTGCGTGACTACATGGAACGCACCCGCGACATCGCCGCCAAACAAGGTTATGTAGAAACCTTATTTGGCCGCCGCCTGCACTTGCCAGAAATTAATTCCAGCAACGGCATGCGTCGTCAGGCCGCCGAACGCACCGCCATTAACGCACCTATGCAAGGCACCGCCGCCGACATTATCAAACGGGCCATGGTGAAAATGTACGATTGGGTTGCCCAAGAAACCGACATCAAAATGATCATGCAAGTACACGATGAACTCATCTTTGAAGTGCCCGAAGACAAGTTAGATGAATGCAAAGCCAAGATTAAAACCATAATGGAATCGGCGGCGGAGTTGGATGTGCCACTCGTCGTAGATGTAGGCACCGGATCAAATTGGGATGAAGCCCACTAAGAAATGGAAGCTACTGCGCTTAACTATGCTTTGTTAAAATTCGCTTCAAAATGCTCATTTATAAAACATAAACTGCGCGTTTTCAGCGAATTTTGCCTCGCCTAGTTTGCGCTCGTGACGCTTCTAGCTACACCGTTGAATTGATTTTTCCAAACTCGTTACACAGGCAAACTGTGCGCCTCGTTTGAAAAAATATATGCCTTGCATAGCCCGCGCCTAATTCGCTTCTAGAAACGGTTTGAATTTAATATCAGGGAACTGTAGGTCGCACTTAAGTGCGACTTATGAATCGGAACCTGCGAATTTACAACGGATTTTGCTCGCTTGTGAAGCTTATATATAGAGTTCTATATAAGATCGTTTATAATTGAGAAATGGTGTCTGTAATGCCTTTTTGTATTTTTTCTACAAGCTTTTGGCGTTCGTCTTGTGCTTCAGGTTTTCCTGCGTTTTCAATTTTTGATATATATCTAATCCATTCATAATAATCATCAAGATGACTTTTTATTCCTACAGCCCCAGCAAGTGATAATTTAGCTTCAAATAACTGTAACTCACTGTTCTTATCAAATAGTTGTGTTTGCATTGTGTAAATTTCATCTAGGAAATCGTTTTTCTCCTGCTCTTCTTCATCAGTTAAAGGATTTTGAATGTTCTCGTATTCATTATAGTAACTAGAACATGTCAATAGATATTTGAATAATAATGAATCAAAGCTATGGAAGTTTATTGAGGCTTCTTTCAGTAAATTAAGCTTAAATTCCAAAATTTTTTGTTTATTTGCCATGCGAGCAGAAAAAGTTGCGGTTAAATAACCTAAAACCCCACCTAATATAGGACCTAAAACTGGGATTAATAAATCAATTAATTTATAAACGTCATCAAAATTCATTATTTAGTTATCCATTAATTATGCTTATTCCACGTCATATCCAACTTCCGATGCTGCGCAACACAATCTCTTAAATACAAATTAATTAAGCTTTGATAAGGCACGCCATTTTCTTCGGACATGGCTTTAAAATAATCCACCACGTCTTCGCTTAAGCGAATGGTGACAGGCTTTTTTAGTTTGGATGCGTAAGGATTCTTACGGGATTTCATTTTTGAAAGATCATATTCTTCTTTCATATTAGCCACCTTCATAAAATTTACGTTCTGACTTAGTAGCTTTCCTTGCAGAGATAATTCGAATGATATCACCGTTTTGACGTTCACAATGACACACTAAAAGTAGATTGGCTTCGCTGCTGTTGCCCAGCATTAGAAAACGATCTTCTCCCAGTTGTGAGCTGTCGTCATCGTAAAACTGAATGGCATATTCATCGAAGAAAACCGTTTGGGCCTCTTCAAAAGAGATTCCATGTTTTTTGATGTTGGACTTGGCTTTCGCCGAATCCCATTCGATTTTAATCATATGTACATTGTATGTACGAAATACTGTGTGTCAATTAGACAATTTTCGTAAGGCTGCGCGCCGAAGCCGGTCACGGGGTGACCTCGTACAACGTAAGCTTTTGATTACTTATTGGATTCCGGCCTGCTGGTTTCTCACAAACGTAATGACATGCAACACAGTAACGATCTCTTTAGCCGCGTCTCCCGTCTCCCATCCAGCGAAGCGATCATCTTTCATAAAAAATCCATCTTGCCATGCGCATTTATATGCGCATAATAAAGACATCCAAACCCAATTTTGAGGTATCCAGCCATGGAGCCACTCTATGATGCGCAAGCCCCGAAAAAGCCCACAAACTTGAGTGTAAACAGTGACTTACTGAATAAGTGTAAGGCGCTACACATCAATTTATCCGCTACCCTAGAGCAAGCGTTAACCGATAAGCTGGCTCAGCAGCAGGCTGCGCAGTGGTCCACCGAGAATAAAGCGGCCATTCGCGCATACAATGAAGTGGTTGAAGAAAACGGCTGTTTTGGTGACGAATACAGGGCGTTTTAATGGCCCAGTTTGATGTTTACCCAAATCTAAGTCGGCAAACTCGAAATTTGTACCCTTATATTGTGGATATTCAAAATTCGATTATTTCAGATATCAGCACGCGTATCGTGATTCCGTTAGCCCGAGCACAAGGGTTTAACCATCAAGGTTTGAAAGAATTAACCCCTGAAATTGAGTACGAGGGTGAAGCGTTATATTTAATGGTGCCGCAGATTGTGTCTATGCCAGCGAAGAGTTTACAAAACCCCGTTGGATCGTTAAGTCATCATCGAAGTGAGATTATTGCGGCGTTAGATTTTGCCATTACAGGCATGTAACTGAATAGGTTGGTGACCTCGTACTATTTAAAATTGAGTACCCACCATTACCATAAGCGAAACGATCACTTTAGCCGCGTCTCCCGTCTCCCATCAAGCGCAGCGAGCATCTCCCACCCCACAAAAACAACAGGCAAAAGCAACAGGCAAAAAAAAGCCTGATCGCCATTGGGGGAGAACGATCAGGCTAGAAGTTCCTTCGATTCTTGGGGAGATACCGAAGGGTTGTAAAGCTTTCGCAAATACATGAGACGCATACTGAGACATGACTAAACTCAGTTGGTTCAATTTTGAGGTTAGGACAACTCATGGTTTTTGCCAGCTTTGTTACAAAAAAAACAAAAGCGAGCACTAATCAGCCTATTAGGGTTAGCGTTTACTTATAAAAACCAATTCCTCTATGACTTTTTGGCGCAAAATATCCTATATGTGTGCTGTTCTAGCCCTAGTTTTTATTGTCAGTTTCAGGCTTTGTTATTTGGGTTTGTGTTGAATCAGGTACAGTTTGTGTTTTGTGAGTAGGTGAAGAGTAATTTGTCGGAAGCGGCGTTTTGAATACACAATAGGCACCGTGTTTACCATGGGTGCCTATTTCAGCGTGGATTTCAGTCTTCCTGAGTGGATTGTTCGTCTGATGCTGATAAAAGTTGTGATATTCGGCTGCTCAGTACATCGGTGCCGTCTTTTTTCAATGAAGAAAAGACTTGGATGGTGAGCAAGTCTCCCATGTGCTCAAGGGCTTTTTTCACTTTTAGGCGTGTGGCTTGTGCTGGGCCGCGTTTGAGTTTGTCGCCCTTGGTCAGCAGTATATGAAGGGGCATTTTTGCTTCTGCGGCCCATTCGCACATCATTAGATCGAATTCAGTCAAAGGGTGGCGAATATCCATTACCAGTATTAGCCCTACTAGGCTTTGACGTTCTTCAAGGTATTCAGACATGTTCTTCTGCCACTCACGCTTCATGCGGTCTGGCACCTTGGCAAAGCCGTAACCGGGCAAATCTACGATACGGATACCCGGCTCAATTTCAAAAAAGTTGATAAGCTGAGTACGCCCCGGTGTTTTACTGGTACGTGCCAATTTGTTTTGTTGAGCTAAAGTATTTAAAGCGCTGGATTTTCCTGCATTGGAGCGGCCAGCAAACGCCACTTCTACCCCTGAATCCTCTGGGCATTGCTTTAAACTAGGGGCACTTATGAGGAATCGTGCCTTTTGAAAATTGATTTGAACTGGGTTCATGTGGCCTTTACTGCTATGGGTCAAGTTGTAAGTGGGTTAACTTTGGTTATAATGCCACAAATTTTATGTGGACCTGTAAGCCAAAATGAATATTGGCACGGAGAGAGAGCCATGAAAAAAGTAATCGCAATAGCCGCTTCACTTATGTTCACAATGTCTGCTCAAGGGTTTGACGTTGAGGCTAAGTATACTCAATCTTGTGGCGCTTGCCACGGTATGGGAGTCGCAGGTGCCCCTAAAGCCTTTGATGTGGCTGTATGGCAGCCTCGGTTGGCCACAGGTATTGATGCGTTGGTAACAAGCGTAACCCAAGGTAAAGGGGCGATGCCGCCTAAGGGTTTATGCATGGATTGCTCAAACGATCAGTTTAAAGCTTTGATCGAATATATGAGCAAAGCGAAATAATTTTAATTTCATTCGTATTTTAAGGTAGTGATTCATGAAAAACTTGGCAATTGGCTTGATGTTGTCTTTAGGTTTGGTTGCAGGCGCTGATGCAGGCGATGCCCAAGCAGGAAAAAAACTGGCAGCACCTTGTGCGGCTTGTCACGGACAAGATGGTAATAGCGCCGCCGCTAGCTTCCCAAAAATTGCTGGCTTAGGTGAAAAATACATTCTTAAGCAGCTAAAAGACTTCAAAAGTGGCGATCGTGATAACGCCATCATGAAAGGCCAAGTAGCTGCCTTGAATGAAACACAAATGGCTGATTTAGCGGCGTTTTTTGCGGGTAACAAGCGTACAGTCGGTTATGCTGCAGAAGATAAAGTGGCTTTAGGTGAGAAAATCTATCGTGCTGGTAATACTGCTACTGGCGTTCCAGCTTGTTTAGCGTGTCATGGTCCAGATGGTTCTGGTATTGATGCGGCGGGCTTCCCTGGTCTTGGTGGTCAACATGCGGATTACATCAAAGCGCAGTTGGTGCTTTTCCAAGAAGATAAGCGTGAAAACGATGCAAGTAAAGTAATGCGTGATATTGCTGGTCGTATGTCAAACAAAGAAGTAGATGCGGTTTCAGCGTACATCCAAGGCCTTCACTAGGTCCTTGGGAGCGCAATAAATGGTTTAGCCATGCTGTACTATGTTTTGCGTAGAAGAGTCTCTTAGGAGGCTCTTTTTTTTGCCAAAAATTCTAAGCTATGTTTTCACGTTCTTGTCTTCATTTCGCCTCAAGCGCTTTTTTAGTGCCGGTTAGTCATGCCTTTCAATTCGCAAGCCCTTTGTTCATCTGCTCATCATTAAGAAAAAGCGTCTAGACTTACTTTTTAAAGAATGTTTATCCGGTGCGTCGTTAAGGCTAATGACTTTCGCTGGATGATGTGTAAGAGGGTATGAATGGACAAATTGAGGCTGCATGCGCATTGAGATTACCCCCAAAATAGTTATCACCGCACTGATGTTAGTGGTGTTAGGGTTGGTCGGTAATTACCTAGCCATGCCCATTGCCTATGGTGTTGCTTTTATTTTTGGCAGTATTTTTAGCATTCTGGCCATTGTGCTTTTGCGTGCGAGTTGGGGGGTATTGGTTGCGGTTATCGTGGCCAGTTATACGATTTACTTATGGAACCATCCATATGCTGTCATCATTTTTGCAATGGAGGCTGTATGGATTGGTATCGCGCTACGTCGTGGCCAGACTAACTTAGTACTTATAGATGCTCTTTTTTGGTTGTCACTAGGATCTATCTTAGTGGTGGTGTTTTACGGCGTGGTCATGGGTTTAAGTACTCAGTCTGTGCTGATGATTGTATTGAAGCAATCCATCAATGGCTTATTCAATGCCTTAATTGCCAGCCTTCTTTTGTACATTCCTGCTATCCGTAAGCAAGGCTCGCACATACCTTCGGTTTATACGTATAAACATATAATCTTCAATACGATTGCCGTATTTTTTATGCTACCTACGCTTTCACTTTTATTATTTGATAATTATCGGGTCAACATTGCACTACATAAACAAGTGGCGACTAATGTACAGGCGGAAATCTTTCAGCTTAAGGGTGAAATATCTCAATGGGTGGATCAATATTTAAGGGCTGTGTCCACCATGGCGCAATTACCCGAAAGCCATGGTCTACAGCCTTCTCAGCAGCTTCAACAAGAGCTGGCCCGTATTAAATATCTTTTTCCAAATTTCCATAATGCCTATATCGCTGATGAGACGGGTACGACAAAAGCATTTTACCCCGCTGTGAATGAACAGGGTGAATCCACCATAGGGCTTAATTTTTCCGATAGAGCTTACTTTAAGGCGTTGGCAGCCAGTGGTCAGCCCATTGTGTCGGATGTGTTCATTGGTCGAGGGGGGATTTCTGAGCCGGTTATTACGATCTCAGTTCCTGTGATGAAAAACCAACGGTTGTCTCACTTTGCCTTAGGGGCGGTTAACTTACAGCAAGTGCAAAGAGCCATTCGTGCCCATGCGACAAAATATTTGTTACTGATTACTTTAATAGACAGCAAGGGTAATGTGGTAATTTCAAGTGATGAACGCCTTAAGCCTACGCAAAAACTTGCCCCGTTTTCAGGGCGGCAATTAAAAACTGATATAGACAATGTATTCCTGCAAACCCCTGATTCATCCCGAAATATATCAATAATGCAGGCTTGGAAAGAGTCCTCTTATTTTTCTAAGACACCCATTGCGAATACTGAGTGGACATTACATGTTGAATACCCGCTGGCGCCCATGCAAAAAGAACTTTATATGTCTGCAATCAGTAGCTTTGCGGCGGTGGCGGCGTTGTTTATTCCTATGATATTTATTGCGGCGCTTCTAAGTAAAATCCTGACGCGGCCGTTGCACCGCTTGGCTGACATTTCTGCAGATTTACCCAATCAAATTGGCAGTGAGAAAAACATAGTTTGGCCGAGTAGCAACATTGGTGAGATCGTTCAGTTAGTGACTAACTTCCAGAATGCCTCTCATGCATTAGGAGCCAGAATAGGCTTGTTAAATAATCGCTTATCTTTGGCAACCAGTGCCGCTGGGATTGGGGTATGGGATTATTACCTGCAAGAAAACAAGCTGATTTGGGATGATCGAATGTATGCGCTATATGGCATCAGCGAGGGTCAATTTAGCGGTGCTTATGAAGCTTGGAAAAACGGCTTACACCCAGACGATATGGCCCGTAGTGAGGAGGCCATACAGTTAGCACTGAATAATGAGAAGAATTTTGATATTGAATTTAGAGTGCTGTGGCCATCAGGCGAGATTCGTTACTTAAAAGCGGATGCACAAGTGCAATGGGATGAAAACGGCCAAGCAATTCGAATGACGGGCATTAACTATGACGTTACCGAACGCAATCAAACCATTAAGAAGCTAGAGCAAGCAGTTAACAAAGCGGAAGTCGCAAACGAGGCCAAGAGTGAATTTCTCGCCAACATGAGCCATGAAATTCGCACACCCATGAATGGGGTGATTGGAATGACCAACCAGCTCTTGCGAACACAACTTGATCCGGTGCAACATAAATTCGCTAAGACGGTTAAATCCAGCGCAGAATCCTTATTAAGTATCATTAATGATATATTAGATTTCTCTAAAGTAGAGGCTGGTAAGCTCCAATTAGAACCATTGAATTTTGACATGAATGTTTTAATGCAAGAATTGGATGCCGTTATGCGCTTTCGCGCAGAAGAAAAAGGATTACTACTCACTTGCCCAATCAATGCAGATGAGCCGCTTTGGGCTTTTGCTGACTCGGGGCGTATTCGCCAAATATTGATCAACTTAGTAGGCAATGCCATTAAATTCACCGCTAGTGGTGAAATTGGCATTGCATATGAGCTTTTATCGCAAGAAAACGATCATTTGGTATTTAAGTTTGAAATTAGCGATAGCGGAATAGGCTTGAGTGAAGAACAGCAGCGAACACTATTTGACCGCTTTAGCCAAGCGGATGGTTCTACCACCCGCCGCTATGGTGGTACGGGCCTTGGCTTGGCCATCAGTAAACAATTAGTTGAATTAATGGGCGGTGAAATTGGTGTAACGAGTATCCAAGGGAAAGGCTCGACATTCTGGTTTACATTGACGTTAGACAATGGCCAAACACCTGAGCAAGCATCGGACGAACAGCACTCCCAGCTCCTAGCTACTCCCACTGACAGCATCTCTCATGACCCACAAACATTAGCGACATTTTCCGGTAAAGTATTGGTGGTTGAAGACAACGCAATCAATCGAATGGTGGCGCAATGTCAGTTAGAAGATTTGGGGCTTGAGGTTGAGTTGGCGCAAAACGGTCAAGTCGCCATAGAAGTACTGGAGCAAACCACCTATGACATTGTGTTTATGGATTGCCAAATGCCCATTATGGATGGCTTTGAGGCCAGCCGTATGATTCGTGACCCTCAGTCCAAAGTACTTGACCACGATACGCCTATTATCGCTATGACTGCGAATGTGATTAAAGGGGATCGTGAGAAATGCATTGCAGCGGGCATGAGTGATTATGTTTCTAAGCCAGTTGACCCTGATAAACTGGCGCAGACGTTGATGAAATGGCTACCTAAAGAATAGGACGATACTATCCCTTGGCGAGAATGAGTGGCGTATTTCCTCCATTAGTTTCTTTAACCACAGCTTGAATCGGTTGTTTTTTGTACCAGTCCAAAAGAAATTGGAGGAACTTAATCCCAAGCGCTTGTTCAAAGCTCTTTGTCCTATTAGGCTACGGCCATTCATTAATAACAATTAAAAATCATCAAGGATTTATCTATGAAATTGCGTAACTTAGCTTTAGTCGCATTTTTATCCGTAACGGCCCTATTTGCTCAGGCTGAAGAATACGTGGCTGGGCAGCATTATAAAGTATTGGCTAATCCAACCATGGCCCGAGATCCTGAAAAAATCGAAGTGGTTGAAGTATTTTGGTATGGCTGCGGACACTGTAATCACTTTGAACCAACGGTTCAGGCATGGAAGAAATTCTTACAGGCCGATATAGATTTCCGTCAATTACCGGCACAATTTAGCCGTCAGTGGAAAATCCACGCAGGTTTGTTTTATTTAACCAAGGCTTTAAAAGTTAACGACAAAGTTCACCAAGAGATCTTTAATCAAATTCATAAGAAGCGTAATCCATTATTGGATAAAGACGATCAAAAAGCGTTCTTAGCCCAATACGGTGTAAGCGAAGCGGATTTTGATAAATACGATGACTCTTTTGGTGTTCGTCGCCAGTTAAAAATGGCGGACCAATTGGTTCGTTCATGGGCTATAACAGGTGTGCCAGCAATTATCGTAAATGGTAAATATATGGTTAATGCCAGTTCAGCCGGCGGTGAAGACAAAGTCTTTGGCGTGGTTAATTACCTAATTGAACAAGAGCGTAAAGCACGTAAGACCCTGTAACCATGTCTGGGGGGGTGAAGTCTCAAGGCCGTGTTTCTGTCACGCACTTTACACAGAACAACCCCCAAACCATTAAACTGCTGAGTTTCAATATCCAAGTGGGTATTGAAACCGGTAGTTATCATCATTATCTCACCAAAAGCTGGCAGCACTTTTTACCCTCATCTAAGCGTAAACTTACGCTGATGCGCATTGCACAGGTAATGTCGCACTTTGATTTAGTAGCTATGCAAGAAGCCGATGGCGGCAGCTTTCGATCTGGCTTTATTAATCAAGTTGAATTTCTTGCCCGTAAAGCAGGCTTTCCATTTTGGTATCAGCAGCTTAACCGCAATTTTGGGCTTATGGCCAAACACAGTAACGGTGTTTTATCTCGCCATGAGCCGGATCAGGTGGCGTTCCATAAATTACCAAGCATGTTGCCCGGTCGTGGCGCCATGTTTCTTACCTTTGGTGAAGGGGCGCAGGCTTTGCTGGTGGTTGTCATGCATTTATCTTTAAGTCGCGGTACACAGAACCGCCAGTTAATGCATATACGGCAACTTATTGGTGAGCATAAACATGTGGTGTTGATGGGGGATATGAATACTCACGCAGAACATTTATTAAGCCTAAGCGCGTTAAAAGATTTGTCGCTACAACCTGTCAATGAAGGTTTACAGACTTTTCCAAGTTGGCAACCCAATAAAGGCTTAGACCATATCTTGGTGTCACAAAGCGTTAAGGTAAAACAAGTAGGTGTATTAGATTTACCGCTTTCAGATCACCTACCAATTGCTATGGAAATTAAACGCCCTCTCCCTATGCAGCAAGCTTGAAATCCTCTCCTATACTAAACACAGTAGGGGAGAGGCCATGAGCACAGATAGCGACCGCTGGAAAAACAAATATCTTAATCTCATTGATGAGAACGAAAAAATCGAAAAGCAATTTCAAGATCATATTGGTCAATTGCGACGCGCCATTATTCGTTTGTCGATCACCGCAGAAGGCCGTGATGCCGACATGGACAGCCAATTAGAGTCCATGCGAGACTTATTGCGTAGTGACCAATTAAATGGCCTGACACGTATTCTAGAGCAGTTAGAGGGTGGATTTGAACGTTGGCAAGCCAAACAACAAGGTTTTCAAGGTCAAATCACCCAAACCCTCATTGATATTGAAACCACCCACGAAGGCCTACCAAAATCGTTATTGGCTGAACTCACAAAAGTACGCAAAAAAGTGCGTAAGTCCGACAAGGTGGATTTACTGTTAGCGTTTACCAGCGTGATTACCAGTTGGGCTGAGTTCCTTGCTAATGGTGTAGAGGCGCAAGATAACAGCCAAACTAGCGGATTTTTTAGCCGATTATTCCAAAAAGAACAGCAAACTCCCATTGCTCCAGAGGGGCGTTCAAACGAGGATGTGTCAGAGTTCAATCAAGACGAAACCTCCAGTTATAAAATCCCTGAGACCGCTGAAAAAGGCCTGCTCAGTGTTACCTCAGAAGTTAGCAAAGTATTAGAGGGTTTAATTCCTAAGCTAACATTGCCTAACACCGAGCAACCAAGAGCCATGCACTTATTAAGCAAGGTACAGGAAGGCTTAAACCTATATGAAATCGTACCTGCGTTAGAGGTGTTATCTGAACTGGTGGTCAACGCACTGGGTAGTGAACAAGAAGAATTTGAAGCGTTTCTAAAAAACCTAAATGAGCGCCTTAGTGAACTACAAAATTGGCTGGTGCAAGGGCAAGATTTAGAGCAAAACTTTAAATCAGCCTCAAAAGATTTTGATGATAAAATGCGCGGCCATTTAGACGAGTTAAAGCAAGTTCTGCAAGACGGGGTTGAAAGTCCAGATAATTTAAAAACCTCAGTGAGCCATCAATTGGATCGAGTGTTTGCCACATTAGACATATTTAAACTCGAGCAGCAAAGTCGTGAAAAAACATTTGAATATCATATAAAAGAGCTTAACGACCGCTTAATCAATATGGAAAGTGAGCTAAAACAAGCGAAAGAGCATCTCAGCAAAAGCCAAGCCAAAGCCATGGTGGACAGTCTCACCAAGTTACCAAACCGTGGCGCGTACGATGCCTACATCGAAAAAGAGTATCAGCGCTTTGAACGCTATGGCGGCGATTTGAGCCTCATCGTGTGCGATGTGGATAAGTTCAAAAATATCAATGACAGCTATGGTCACCAAGCAGGGGACAAAGTACTGCAATTGATTAGTCGTCAAGTAAAAAAAGGTACTCGACAAACCGATTTATTGGCACGCTATGGTGGTGAAGAGTTTGTGGTGATTTTGCCCGGTACGGATGCTCAAGCAGCACTGCAAGTAGCTGAGAAGATTCGCGCAGAAGTTGCGGGGAGTCCGTTTCACTTTAAAGGCTCACGAGTGCAAATTACCATTTCTTGCGGGGTAGCCAGTTTTGCGAAAGGCTGTACCCATCAAGAGGTATTTGAAAAAGCGGATAAAGCCCTTTATCAAGCAAAAGATAATGGTCGAAATCAATGTGTTGTTAGCCAATCCTAACAAAGCAAGCATAAAAAAAGCGATGCTAGGCATCGCTTTTTAATGAAGTATAGAGCGTGAATTAAGCAGAATAACGCTGCTTAAGAGCGTCGATACGCTTATCCAGCGGCGGGTGGCTCATGAATAAGCCTCCTAACGCATTTTTAAGCTCACCACTAATACCAAAGGCCACCATTTCATCTGGCATGTCGCTAGGTTGGTTGTATTCAGCTTGTAGACGAGCCAAGGCGCTGACCATAGCTGCTGGGCTTACTAGTTCGGCACCTGCAATATCGGCACGATATTCACGGCGACGGCTAAACCAAAATACGATGGTGCTGGCCAAAATACCCAGAATCATCTCGGCCACAAATGTTGCGATATAAAAGCCAAATCCTGGGCGCCCACTGTCGTTCTTCAGTACGGCTTTATCCACAAAATTACCAATGATACGTGCAAAGAACATCACAAAGGCGTTTACCACCCCTTGGATTAAAGTCAGGGTGATCATATCGCCATTGGCTACGTGACCCACTTCGTGACCCAGCACGGCTTTTACTTCTTCGCGGCTCATCTTATTGAGTAACCCTGTGCTGACGGCTACCAAAGCGTTATTACGGTTCCAACCGGTTGCAAAGGCATTGGCTTGCGGGCTGGCAAATACACCTACCTCGGGCATACCGATTCGGGCTTTTTGAGATAACTCTTTAACGGTGCTTAACAGCCATTGCTCGTCAGCGTTACTGGCTTGTTCAATGATATGTACACCCATACTGCGTTTAGCCATCCATTTAGACAGCAGCAATGACACAACCGAGCCTGCCATACCAAATACCAAGCAGAAAATCATAAGGTTGCTGTGATCAAGCCCTTGGCTCGTCATATAGCCACCCACACCCAGTAAGCTTAAAGTGACACTGGCTACCAGTATCACCGCAAGGTTTGTGGCTAAAAATAACAGTATTCTCATCATGACAGGTATTTACCTTTATGTGTGTTCATAGATTGTCCTCATTATGTGGGCAAAGTAATAATCTTCAATAGATCAAAGATTAAAAAATCTCAGAATAGTTCCTAAGTGCTCAGCCTATGATCACGGAGGATTGTGACTTTAAATGACAAGTATTTGAACATGTTAGTAAAAATAAAAAACTTTCCAAAAGCCGTATTTTGCTTGTTGAGAGGGTGAAAATGCGAAAATTAACCCTACTTTTTGTTTTAAAGCTAAATGTAAATTGTTCTAAATAAGGTTACATAGTTTTATTTGAGAGATTGTCAAATTAAAATTGGAAGTTGGCGTATCAGCACATATACTTTGCCCACTATTAAAGGCATTTTACTTGTGAATATTAATTTTAACTAAGTCAGTTTCTATTCGAGTTTGATCTTTATAAGTTCAATGCTTTTGGCACAAATAATTTAAAGAGGGTGCAGTTATGAAGGGCGATGCTCAAGTAATCAAACTGTTAAACCGATGCTTAGAAAATGAATTGGTTTCGATTAATCAATATTTTCTACATGCTCGAATGTTCAAAAATTGGGGCTTTGAAGGCCTTGATAAAAAAGAATACAAAAAATCCATCAAAGATATGAAGCAAGCGGATGCCATTATCGAGCGAGTATTATTCTTAGAAGGCATTCCTAACCTACAAAAACTTGGCCGTTTGAATATTGGCGAGCATCCAAAAGAAATGCTGGAGTGCGATCTTAAATTACAATCTTTGAGTATTGCTGATTTAAAAGAAGCCATTGCTTATTGCGAAACCGTTTCCGACTTTGTTACCCGTGACATGCTAGGTGAGATGTTAGAATACGAAGAAGATTATTTCGACTGGCTAGACACCCAATTAGATTTAATTGGAAAAATCAGCATTGAAAATTATCTACAGTCAATGATGCATAGCGAGTAACCGGAGGAATAACATGAAAGGCAATAAAAAAGTCATAGATACTTTGAATTCATTGTTAGCCGGTGAGCTAACTGCAATGGATCAATACTTCATCCATTCCCGCATGTACGAAGATTGGGGCTTAGGTAAACTTTATGAGCGCATTGCCCATGAAATGGAAGATGAAACCGGACATGCTGATTTGATGATTAAGCGAATCCTTTTCTTGGAAGGTTTCCCTGACATGGTTAAACGTGAACCATTAAGCGTGGGAAAAACCGTACCAGAAATGCTTAAAAATGATCTAGAGCTAGAATATTCAGTGGTTAAAAACCTAAAAGACGCCATTGTCATTTGCGAGCAAGAAAAAGACTTTGAAACTCGCGCTATGCTGGTTAAACAACTAGAAGATACAGAAGAAGACCACACCCACTGGTTAGAACAGCAAATAGGTTTGATTGATAAAATAGGGATTCAAAATTACCTGCAAGCCATGATGTAAATTTAGATTATTTTATTTACAAAGCCCTGCATAGCAGGGCTTTTTTGTTTTTAATAACTAGTGTAAAAGTACCAATGTTTGTGGTTTCACTAAACACGTAGCTCTTTTTGCAATGTATACAGATTAAACTCCCTGATCCCAACAAAAGCACTTAATTGAATAAATAATAAGCGGAAAAATATGATGTTAAACGCCAAGCTAGGAATGCTACTGGCATTAGTACTTTTATACGGATGCTCAAAATCGGATAAAGCAGAGCCACAAAAAAGCACAACGTCTAATGATGATCCTTTTCAGCCAGCTATAGAACCACCTGTGACAGAACCAGAGGAACCACTAGTTACAGAACCAGAGCAACCACCAGTTACGGAGCCAGAGGA
>NZ_BAABWE010000013.1:0-41073 GCF_040371755.1 Oceaniserpentilla sp. 4NH20-0058 | reverse complement strand
GGATCTTATGTAGGTGGTTTAGCGGGATATGCTCGTTCAAATAATACCTTAGAAGCTAATACGATGATGGGGTCGGTAGAAAGTATATATTCAGGGGATGCCAATACAGGCGGGTTGGTTGGGTTTGTGAATTTTAGAAACATTATTCGCGCCAATTTCGTCAGTGGCCGAGTGGCGGCTGAAGGCGATAATGTGGGTGGTTTGATTGGTGAGACTGTTTTATCCAACAGAGTAGAAGGTAATCTGAGCAGCGTTTGGGTAGAAGGCTCTATAAATTCATCACTTGTAGGGGGATTGCTAGGTAATGTGGACTATTTATTTAATACCTTACAAAACAACTATTGGGCCACGGATGCTTCTGGGCAATTAACCAGTCATCGAAGCAGCGAAGCGAATAGCTATGTTGGGTTAGAGCTGGCCACTTTACGCTGTGGTGTGATGGCCAATACTGATTATGCCAATAGCAACTGTGTTAGTGAAGATGGTGCAGCCGAAGGTCTAAGCGGCCCTGTTACGGTATTTAACGACTGGGATACCTATGGCGTTACCGACACTAATGGTGTATTTCAACCCTATTGGGATTTTGGCTCTAATCAGCAATTACCTGCGCTGAACTTAAATGGCATCATTCACCGTGACAGTGATGGCGATGGGGTGGCAGATGATATTGATGTTTACCCCTTAAATTTTGCTGCCAGCACAGACAGCGATCAAGACGGCGCTCCAGATGCTTGGACGTTAGGCTGTGATGCACAATGCCACGCCGATTCTGGCTTAATATTAGATATGTTTCCACACAATATCGCGGCCTATATGGACTCTGATTCAGATGGTATGCCCGATAGCTGGTCGCCTTTCTGTGGAATTGAGTGCCAGCAAAGTTCTGGCTTAGAGTTAGATAATGATAACGACAATGATGGCATAGTGAATACTTTAGATGCGTTCCCATCGAATGCGGCGGCCTTTGTTGATGCTGACCAAGATGGTAGACCAGATATTTGGGCTCTAGGTTGTGATATAACGTGCCAAACAGAATCTGGCTTGGTGTTAGACGTGGCGTTAAATGATACTGATAATGATGGGTCAACAAACGACGTAGATGCATTCTTCGACAATGCAGCTGCGTCAGTTGACACTGACCAAGATGGTTTCCCAGATGCTTGGGCAGATAACTGTGATGTAACTTGTCAAAGCGAATCAGGCCTAGTGTTAGATGTATCATTAAACGACACCGATAATGATGGCGTGGTGGATGCAGAAGACCCTAATAATGGAGCCGATAACGGTGCACCTACTTTAATGGAAGTGCCTGCCAATCAGTCGTTTACGGTTACTAATGAGTCTGGTTCTCTGGCTGAAGTGTCATTTGATAGTGTCTTCTATCAAGGGTTTATCGCTACCGATCTTGTAAGTAGTCACCTTGAATTTACGCCCGCTTTAAATGGTGTTGATCTCACGTTAAATGAGAACGATCAATACCAATTGCCTGCAGGCCTAAACAGCGTGGAATGGACAGCCATTGATGAAGCTGGTAATCGCAGTAATGTGGTAATTCAGGTGATTAAAGTGTTCCCGCGCGTTAAGTTCAGCATGGCAGTTTCTGAAACAGGTGAGCCAAGTACAGCGAACATTATAATTGAGCTAACAGGTGATGCCCCTGAGTATCCGGTACAGGTCATGGTGGATTTTGATGAGCTAAGCGACGCGGACGCTTCGGATGTAGGCGAAGAGTTTGACCTTGAAGTTTTGCATTCCATTTCCATTGGACGGGGTGAAGGTAACACACCTAACCGCCTTGGCTATTTAGAAATCCCAGTGGTGGATGATGGTGAAAGTGAAAACGATGAACAGCTTAATATATTACTGCAATCCATCGTAAACCCAGAAGTGCAAGATGTGTTCTACACCATTGACGAAAACCACAATCAGCACGGGTTGACCATCACTGATATTAACCTTGCTCCAGTTGTCACGTTGACCGTTCAGCAAGGCGGAGAGGTAGTAACAGAGATTGCCCAAGATGGCGGTGATGCGACGATTACCGCAAGCATAGTTGATGGCAATGGTAACGACACTCACACCATTAGTTGGGGGTTAATTGCCATTGGTATTGCAGATACTAACGAAGTCTCGGTGACGTTTGACCCGCAAAATCTATCAGTAGGGGAGTACACTTTAAACATAGAGGTTACCGATAATGGTATTAACCCACTATCTGGTACCGCTGAACTGGTGATCACCGTCTTGCCGTTACAGCGAGAAGATCAAGAACAAGAAGCTGAGACCTCAGCGGAAAAAGACAGTTCAGGTGGTGCCATATGGATCTGCATGCTCTTATTATTTTTACTGACGGGTTATCGTCCTCGAAGATGGTCTAATCGGTAATATATTAAAGAGGTACGCGAGGGTTTAAACTACAAAATAAAAACCGAAGTCTTACAAAAAAGTGGGACTTCGGTTTTTTTGTGTCTGTAATTTTATTAAATTGAAAACATGGGGTATAGGTAAAATTCAATTCGTATTTAAAGGATATGTGAGCAATAAAAAATTTGTGAGTTTTGTGGTGCACGTGCCATTCATAGATGAAGTGATTTTAAATCAAAAAAGCGACCCCCCGAATTGTGAAGGCAAGGTTTATTCAGAGCGGGCAAGTTGGGTGTGGGTAGAAGCGGGGGACTTTTTACAGCAGATTCAAACTAAGCATGAACTTGATACGGGAACTGAGCGTCTAATGTTGTGGGATAAATCCATCATTATCTTCAAGAAAGCTCAAGATCAGGGTTTGCTATAAATCCACCTTCCCGTGCTTGATAACCTCGCCCAGTTGCCATAATTTCCATTCCCCTTTTTCATAAATTTTCCAATCCTCATCTGTAGTCAGGGGTTCGGTGGCGATAATGCTCACCACGTCATTGGGTGTGGTTTCTCCTGCAAAGTCTACTGTCACATCGGCATCTTTTAATTGTGCATCACCAAATGGTGCGCGGCGGGTGATGCTGGCAAGTTTGGTGCTGCAAAACGTAAACAACCAATCGCCATTACTTAATAAACAATTAAACACCCCTTTGCTTGCGTATTGGTTGGCAAGCTGTGTGAGTAGCGCTGTGAATTGCTCTAGGTTGGCATCCCGTGTAAGGGTGGTGCGTATGTGGTTCATCACATCACAAAAAATGGCTTCGCTGTCGGTATCGCCTATGGGTTCAAAAATCGTTTTTAGTCCTGAAAAATTTTCAATTTGACCGTTGTGAGCAAACACCCAATTTTTTCCCCAAAGTTCACGCACAAAAGGATGGGTGTTGGCTAAACAAATATTCCCCACGTTCGCTTGGCGAATATGGCAAATGGCGGTTTGGCTTTTTATCGGTAGGGTTTGTACCAAGTTGGCAATTTTAGATGCACTGCTGGCTGCTGAATCATGAAAGCTGCGTATGCCCTTACCTTCAAAAAATGCAACCCCCCAGCCGTCACTGTGGGGCCCTGTGTTGCCGCCACGTTGAGTTAAACCTGTAAAGCTAAAGCACAGGTCAGTGGGGGTGTTGGCACTCATGCCTAAAAGTTCACACATACTATTAACTTATTGTTTGTACTTAAATGAAACGACCGGCACTGGCTACAATAATTGTTGCCAAGCCCAGTAATAAATTAATACCTACCATTTTACGAATGGTATTTAGCTGGGCAGCCCCTGTCGGCCAGTCTTTAGCATCTACGGCTGCTTTTAAGCGTTTAAAAGGGGCAAAGAATACATGGCCAAAAATAGCAAACATAATGTAACCAAGTAGCAGCATGATATGGACATGTATACCAAGACCCTTCATGCCACCGTATTGTGCAATCATAAAGTGCCCACTAATCAGTAAAAGCCCAATGCACACAAATACAAACTTGAAAAACACCTGAAACACATCACGCCAAACAGTTAAACGCTGAGGTGGCTCTAGTACTTGTGCCGCCACTGGACGTAGGCAAACATAGGCGAAAAACATACCGCCTATCCAGATACAGGCGGATAAAATATGTAAGCTAATTGCCAAAGCCATGTTGAAACCTTTAGTGTTTGTGATTTGAATACACAAATAGTGACTAAGTGTGTTGAAATGGGCAAGGTTTAAATAATTGGAGTTCTCAATTTAGTTGGCCGCTGTAATCTTTAAGTATGTTAAAGGGATGATCATGAAACAGATAAAAGCTTGGAATTGGGTAATTGCGGTTATTTTTTTATTCACAGGATGCTCTGAAAACGTCACGACCCAATTAACCACGCAAGGGCGTGCAGAAATCCCCTTGCAAGCGGATCAATACAGTATTCTTGTGAATTTTGCAGCGCAGGGTCAAACCAGTGAACAAGCGCTAAGTAAACTCACTCAAGCGCAGCAAGGCTTTTTAAAATGGAAAGACGATTCTAAGCAAAAGGTCGTTACCCAATATCAGTCGGTTAACCCTCAGTATCATTATCCAAAACAAGGTAAAAGAACGCTAAGTGGTTATCAAGCGGTTCATCGTTTTCAGGTTCAAGCCCTTGATTTACAGCAGTACACAAAAGCAATGACAAAAATCAGTGAATTTAATCCGCAGAGTTTAAATCAAGGAGAAGTAGGGGTAAGCGCCGATAAGCAACAAGGGGCATTAAAGCGCGCTTATGACCAAGCGTTTAAAGCGAACGAGCAAAAAGTGAATCTAATGTTGAAAGCCGCTGATTTGTGTCATCCGCAAGTGGTAAGCATGCAAGAGCAGTCATCCGCACCTACCTTTCCTCGTACCATGATGATGGAAGCGAAATCTGCTCCGGTAGCCAATGAGAAAACCATCTCAGTGACTCTGGATATTACTTGGCAGGCAAGTAACTGCTAACGATTAAGCAGTTGCCGGAGACGTTAAGTTCTGAAAGTACGGATTCGGCTCACCGGTTTCACAATACTGCTTGAGCTGCGTCATCAGGCTGCCCCATGTACTATTGCACAAGGGAAATAAGCCATCGTCTCGTTGCCAATTCATATGTTTGAAGTCGAGAATGCACTGGTTATCTTCGCCAAGGCTAATTTCCCACCAAAGCTCAGTGCCAATCCATTGCTCTGGGCCGTCTATACACAGCCAAAACACGCGCTGATTAGGCAATAAGCGAGTGGCCTCCATGGTGAAATGAGTTTGTTTGTCGTCAAACCAAAACGTACACAGGCCACCTTCGTGGTCAGCGGTTTCACAACTATCTGTCCACCAGCCTTTAATACCTTTCGTTTGAGTAATGGCGTCATACACCGTGACAGGGCTGGCCTCGATGATGACTTGGTGTAAGCTGTCTGCCATGTTGAGCCTCCTTTGGCGACTGGTCAAAAAAACCACACTTAGTGACTTTATGCAAGAATGTGACCGTTTTTTGTACAGTCATTTCATTAGCTTAATTAAGGCTCTGAACTAGGCTAAAACGCGTGGACTTCATTGGCCGTGTAACGTACAATGCGCTCCTAATTTGCACAGGTAGGCCGATGCTCAATTCAGCGCCTAACCTCCAGCCAAAGATATAATTTTAAAAAGCGGGATAGGGTTAAACCTTAGTCCCGCTTTTTTGCGAATAATCATTTGTAATGTCACGAGGAAGAAGCCTTGTCTAAGCCAGCTATTCTTGCGCTCGAAGACGGAAGTATCTTTAAAGGCACCGCCATAGGTGCTGATGGTGAATCTGTTGGTGAAGTGGTTTTTAACACTTCAATGACCGGTTACCAAGAGATCCTGACCGACCCTTCATACTGCCGCCAAATTGTAACCCTGACTTATCCTCACATCGGTAACTACGGTACCACGGATGAAGATGCCGAATGCAATAGCATTTGGGCCGCTGGATTAGTAATCCGCGATCTACCATTGGTAGCCAGTAACTTTAGAAGCACTCAAGCTTTGGATGACTATTTAATTGAACGTAACGTGGTGGGTATTGCTGATATCGACACGCGTCGTTTAACGCGCATTTTGCGTGAAAAAGGCAGCTTAAACGGCTGTGTGATGGCGGGCGATGACATTGACGAAGCCCGTGCACTGGAACTTGCCAAAGGCTTTGCTGGCTTAAAAGGCATGGATCTAGCAAAAGTGGTGACCACTGATACGACTTTCCCATGGAAAGAAGGCAGCTGGCAGCTAGGTGTTGGCCACAAAGACGTAACCGAGACACCATTTAAAGTGGTGGCCTACGATTATGGCGTTAAGCGCAACATTCTGCGTATGTTGGCGGATCGTGGTTGTGATTTAACCGTGGTGCCTGCACAAACCCCTGCAAGTGAAGTATTAGCCATGAATCCAGATGGTATCTTTTTATCCAATGGCCCGGGCGATCCTGAGCCATGTGATTATGCCATTGCTGCCATTACTGAAATTCTAGAAACCGACATACCTGTATTTGGTATTTGTCTAGGGCATCAATTACTGGCGTTAGCCAGCGGTGCGAAAACCGTAAAAATGGGTCACGGCCACCACGGTGGTAACCACCCAGTGCAAAATTTAGATGACAAAACGGTACTGATTACCGCGCAAAACCACGGCTTTGCGGTAAGCGAAGACGGATTGCCAGCCAACTTACGTGTGACCCATAAGTCACTGTTTGATGGCACAACGCAAGGTATTCATCGTACAGATAAACCTGCGTTTAGCTTCCAAGGTCACCCTGAAGCCAGCCCTGGTCCTCACGATGCAGCGCCATTGTTTGACCATTTCATTGAATTGATGACAGCCCGTAAAGCTTAATTGGAGAGAGAGCCATGCCAAAACGCACGGACATAGAAAGCATTCTAATTATCGGCGCGGGCCCTATTGTGATCGGTCAAGCCTGTGAGTTTGACTACTCTGGCGCCCAAGCCTGTAAAGCCCTTCGTGAAGAAGGCTACAAAGTTATTCTGGTGAACTCTAACCCAGCCACCATCATGACCGACCCGTCCATGGCCGATGCCACCTACATCGAACCAATCACGGTTGAGTCAGTTGCAAAAATCATTGAAAAAGAACGCCCAGACGTTTTACTGCCTACTATGGGTGGTCAAACGGCACTGAACTGTGCACTAGGTTTAGAGGCAGCAGGCGTATTAAAAGAATTTGGCGTAGAGATGATCGGTGCTAATGCCGACGTTATCGACAAAGCTGAAGATCGTGATCGTTTTGATAAAGCCATGAAAAAAATTGGCCTAGAGTGTCCTCGTGCTGGTATTGCACACTCCATGGCAGAAGCATGGGACGTACAAAAAGGTTTAGGCTTCCCTTGTATTATTCGTCCGTCTTTCACCATGGGTGGCACCGGCGGCGGTATTGCATACAACAAAGAAGAATTTGAAGAAATCTGTACTCGTGGTTTGGATTTATCCCCAACCAGCGAATTGTTAATCGATGAATCATTAATCGGTTGGAAAGAGTACGAGATGGAAGTGGTGCGTGACAAAAACGACAATTGCATCATTGTTTGCTCTATCGAAAACTTTGACCCAATGGGCGTACACACAGGTGACTCTATCACTGTGGCACCTGCGCAAACCCTTTCCGACAAAGAACTGCAAATCATGCGTAACGCGTCGTTAGCGGTACTGCGTGAAATCGGCGTAGAAACTGGCGGCTCAAACGTACAGTTTGGTATCAACCCAGTTGATGGCCGTATGGTTGTGATCGAGATGAACCCGCGTGTATCACGTTCATCAGCTCTGGCGTCTAAAGCCACGGGCTTCCCGATTGCTAAAATCGCCGCTAAGCTGGCCATTGGTTACACGTTAGATGAACTGCAAAACGACATTACAGGTGGTCGTACCCCTGCCTCGTTTGAGCCTTCAATCGATTACGTTGTGACTAAGATTCCTCGTTTTACGTTTGAGAAATTCCCACAAGCGGATGCACGTTTAACCACCCAGATGAAATCGGTGGGTGAAGTGATGGCCATTGGCCGTACCCAGCAAGAGTCGCTACAAAAAGCACTGCGCGGCTTAGAAGTGGGTGCCACAGGTTTTGATCCGATTATCGATATTCAATCGGAAGGCGCAAAAGAGAAAATCATCTCTGAGCTAAACACCCCAGGGGCGGAGCGTATTTGGTACATTGCAGATGCGTTCCGTATTGGTATGAGCATTGAAGAGATTTTCAATTGCTGCGCGGTAGACCCTTGGTTCTTAGTGCAAATTGAAGACATCATTAAAGAAGAAGCCAAAGTAGCAGAAAGTGCTTTAACGGCTTTAGATGCTGATCGCATTTATCGCCTAAAACGTAAAGGTTTCTCTGATGCTCGTTTAGCAACCTTGTTAGGTGTTAAAGAAAAAGCGTTACGTAAGCATCGCCAAAAATTAAATATTCGCCCTGTTTATAAGCGCGTGGATACTTGTGCGGCTGAATTTGCAACAGACACTGCGTACATGTACTCAACGTACGAAGAAGAGTGCGAAGCTAACCCAACTGATCGCGATAAAATCATCGTATTAGGTGGTGGCCCTAACCGTATCGGGCAAGGTATCGAATTCGATTACTGCTGTGTACACGCAGCCTTTGCCGCTAAAGAATTAGGTTACGAAGCCATTATGGTGAACTGTAACCCTGAAACCGTTTCTACGGATTACGATACCTCTGATCGTTTATTCTTCGAACCTGTTACGTTAGAAGACGTGTTAGAAATCGTTGATAAAGAAAAACCAAAAGGCGTAATCGTACAATACGGTGGTCAAACCCCACTTAAATTGGCCGAAGAATTAGAAGCGGCTGGCGTGCCAATTATTGGTACCTCACCAGAAGCCATTGACCGCGCGGAAGACCGTGAACGCTTCCAGCAAATGATTCAGCGCTTAGGTCTTAAACAGCCGGTGAATGCTACAGTTACATCTACCGAAGAAGCCGTAGCCAAAGCCGTTGAAATTGGTTATCCGTTAGTGGTTCGTCCATCTTATGTATTAGGTGGCCGCGCAATGGAAATTGTGAACAACGAAGAAGCCCTTCGTCGTTACATGACCACAGCGGTTAAAGTGTCTAACGACTCACCTGTATTGCTGGATTACTTCTTAAACCGTGCGGTTGAAGTGGATATCGATGCCATCTGTGACGGCGAGCAAGTGGTCATTGGTGCCATCATGCAGCACATTGAACAAGCCGGTATTCACTCAGGTGACTCTGCATGTTCGTTACCGCCTTACAGCTTGCCAGAAGATGTTCAAGATGAAATGCGTAAACAAGTGGCGGCAATGGCACTTGAGCTTGGCGTAGTTGGCTTGATGAATACTCAGCTTGCTTGGCAAGACGGTGAAATTTACGTCATCGAAGTAAACCCTCGTGCATCTCGTACTGTGCCATTTGTTTCTAAGTGCATTGGTACTTCACTTGCGGCGGTTGCTGCTAAAGTGATGATGGGTAAATCACTTGCCGAACTTGGCTTTACTAAAGAAATCATTCCTTCTTATTACTCGGTTAAAGAAGCGGTGTTCCCATTTAATAAATTCCAAGGGGTTGATCCAATCCTTGGGCCAGAAATGAAATCCACTGGTGAAGTAATGGGAGCAGGGGAAACCTTCGGCGAAGCTTTCTTTAAAGCTCAGCTGGGTGCAGGTGAAAAACTACCAACAGAAGGTAAAGTATTTATCTCTGTACGTGATGCGGATAAAACCGGTGTTATTCCCGTTGCTAAAGGTCTTAAATCATTAGGCTTTGATCTTGTTGCAACATCTGGAACTTACACCGCATTGAATGATGCTGGCGTTGAAGTGGAACGTGTTAATAAAGTGGGTGAAGGTCGTCCTCATATTGTAGATATGATTAAAAACGATGAAATCGCCATGACACTGAACACCACAGAAGGGCCAAAAGCCATTGCGGATTCTGCTGAGATTCGTCGCAGCGCGCTACAACATAAAGTTTACTACACCACCACATTGGCCGGTGCAGAGGCGGTGTTTAAAGCGTTGGAATCAGAAGGCTTACAAACGGTGCGTCGTTTACAAGAGCTACACGCTACTATTAAGTAAATTTGAGCTTTAATATGTTGAATAGGGGCCTAATGGCCCTTATTCTCGTTACAGGCTAATGAAAAATAATACGCCTTTTGCAACGAAAACAGTTATGTTTAAATCGTTAACAATAAAGGTTGGCAAGGAGTCTTTCGAGGAAAGATTATGCAAAAAGTACCAATGACTGTAGAAGGTGAAAAAACCCTTCGTGATGAACTAGAGCAACTGAAAAAAGTTGATCGCCCAAAAGTGATTAAAGAAATCGCCGAAGCTCGTGAGCACGGTGATTTAAAAGAAAACGCCGAATACCATGCCGCCCGTGAGCAGCAAGGATTCATTGAAGGCCGTATTCAAGATATCGAAGGCAAACTGTCCAACGTACAGGTGATTGATATTTCCACCATGCCACAAAACGGCAAGGTGATTTTTGGCACCACTGTGAAACTGATTGATGTGGATACCGAAGAAGAAAAGCAATACCAAATCGTAGGTGAAGACGAAGCCGATGTTCCTAAAGGAAAGATCAGCTCAGGGTCTCCTATTGCCCGCGCTTTATTAGGTAAAGAAGAAGGCGACGTGGTTGTAGTTAAAGTACCTAGTGGCGAAATTGAATACGAAATAGATGAAGTGTTATATATCTAATTCAATTACAAGCATAATAAAAAGGTCGCTTGTCGGCCTTTTTTTTTGAGGGATTATGAATAAATTATTTTGTACGTTAGTTGTCCTGATATTGTTAAGTGGTTGTGCCTCAAATACGGTGCAACAAGCGGTTTATCTAAGTGAGCCGGAGTCGGTTGATGCGTTATTAAGCATTACTACGCTGGATCGTTTAGGGGTTGAGATTACTGAAAGTGCACAAGATGATATTGATCCTAGTATTCAAGTTGAATTTATTGAAGCATTTAATGGTGAGAAGATTCAGAGAGATTTTCGTGAATACCTTTTAATAAATGTTCCAAATACTAATATTCAAGCGTGGACGTCTGAATATTCATCAAAGTTCCAGAGAAAAATAACCGCACTAGAAGGGCAGTATAAAGAACCAGATCAAGAACCTGATTTTAAAAGCCAAGTTCAACTGGTTAAAAATAACCCTGAATTACAGGCTAAGTTAGATCAATTGTTTGTGCTGATGAAGCTGGAAGATGAGGTTTTTGTTTTACTGAAAGATGTTCTACTAAGGCCGCTTGTATACGGCAGTGCAATGATTGAAAACGCAGGTAAAAGCGTCGATCAAGCACTGCTAGATAAAAAAATAGATGAATATATTGCCGTGGCGATTCCGATGGCAGTTAGTGCGATGAAGGATGCACATTATTACACGTATTCGAAACTAAACCGTGAAGAGCTCGATCAGTTGGTGAGTTACTATCAAACTGCTGGGGCTGAATATTTTATTAATACTATCACCTCTGCTTTGGGTTATTCACTTTCAAATGCCGCTCAAACATTTAATGAGTTAATACAGGAAAAAACAAAAACAATTATTCAATCGGCTCGATTTGATAGTGATGCTTGTTTAAAAGTACACCCTTATCATATTTGTGAAGTATTAACGCTAAGCTCACTGGGCAAAAAGTCCCCTTTGTATATTGGTGGTGCAGTGATCCCTAAATCAGAAACTTATAGACTGATGTCGCCGAACAATGATTGGCAGCAAGTCTCACCAAATAAAGAGTATACGGATGACTTAGTGCTTGTTCGCAAAGACGGCAAAGCATTTATTACTATGCAATTAGACGTAAATACTAAGGTTGATACTCAGCAATATGCACAACAGCATCTTGGAGAAATCCTTAGTCAGATCAATAAGGAAGCCTCTCAATTTGAATTGTCTAAATTTACCAAGGCACAGCAAGGCAGCTTAAATGAGATATGTTATGCCTACGATGGCGTTGAGGTATGCAAGTTGGCAGGGGGACGTGAAATAAATGGCAATGCTTTGTATGTGTTAGCGTTTTTTGAAAGGCAGAAAAGCATCATTGATGAAGTGGTGAATATTATTACTAGCATAGAGGAAATTGCGGGTACTCCATAACTAAGATCCGCAATCAAAAAACCGAGCCTAGAGCTCGGTTTTTTTTGCGCCAATAATAGCCATTTATTTTAGTGATTTAGCTAGAGCTTCGTCATCCTCGTTTTCAATGGCCTTCATCATGTCTTGTAAACGCTTTCTTGCTTCACGGCGTTTTACTGCTTTATTCCAGCGACGACGTTGAACATCATCTTCAATTATTAATTCAGGAACCGGAGTAGTTTTGCCTTCGTTCATGGCAACCATAGTGAAAAAACAAGTGTGAGTGTGGCGAACGGTTTTTGCTTGAATGTCTTCTGCTACTACCTTTATACCAATTTCCATGGAGCTGCGACCCGTATAGTTGACTGTAGCAAGGCAGGTAACCATTTCACCAATATGGATTGGCTCTTTGAATAGTACATTATCAACGGAGAGGGTTACTGCATAATGGCCGCTGTAACGCATGGCACAGGTATAAGCCACTTTATCTAATAATTTGAGTAATTCGCCGCCATGCATGTTACCGGAGAAATTGGCCATGGATGGGGTGACCAGTTCGGTCATTTCTGTTTTTATAATCTGCGCCATGATGGCTCCATTAAGCGTGATTCAGGGAGATTAGTTTGCAAAACCACTTGGGTGGTGGTTTTGCAGGGCTTGGGTTCTTGTGAAACCTTTGCAGACTTAATGCGGGATTCGCATATCAGTGCAAGCGATAAAGCACAAACCTTGCCAACTTAATAATAGCAGTGTTTATGGGCCTTGGCGGCCTCTTACCAATACTATTGTATCAAAATGCGTATTATTAGTGCGCATTAAATTTAATAGAGTGTTTCTTTTGGTGCGGCTTTGGTGTCTCTATCAAAAAAGCGGGCCTAATCTAAACGGATTTGAGCACCAAAACAATGAAACTTTTGCTGTCATTTTGATTTAGTGCTTTCCAAGTTCTTGAATAATGGATTCATAGTCATGAATCATTTTTTGCCAGTCATATTTAGTAACTGAAATAACAGGGGGCAGGCCATGTTGTTGCCAGTGTTCCAGTTGTTGGCAAATTTGAATGTGCTCTGCATTCGTATTTGAATATAAGTAGTCTGTAGGTATCCATTCTGGATAAGCAAGTCGGTTGGGGGCTAAGGGTATACAGCCATTTGCGGCCCCCTCAAGAACGGCTAAACCTTGAAACTCATGGATGGCGGTTGAGAGCACCACATGATGCTGACTTAATTGTTGCAGATAATCAGCTCGGCTTTTAAAGGTCCCCATGTGGGTAATGTTGCTTGGCATATCTTGTTTAAGTGCCTTAAACGATTCAGGAATTTGTCTGAAAGACATGCCGCAAATAGTGAACAACACATTGAGCCCAAGTTGCTCAGCAAGTTTGACGGTGTTTGCTAATGTATCCGGTCCCTTATCGTACTCCCATCTGTGATTCCAGATGACTTTTAAAGGCTTGCCTGACTCAAATATAGAGGTCTCAGGTGCGTAAGGATTCAAAATCGGCACAGATAATACCTGAGACTTTTGCTTGATGGCTTCAACGGCTTGAGTTGGGGCATGATCAGGTAATTTTTTGAGTAGGGTTTCCACCCCTTGTATAAAACTTTGCTGGTTGTAGTGGCTGTTAAATAACACCTTACTAGCGCTTAAGGCACTGTATAAATTGACCATTTGGGGTTCAATACTGGCGTGCTGAGATTTGCTTTTAGGGTAGGCAAATTGATTCTCATGGAAATACAGTAAACTTGGAATATTAGCGAGATTAGGTACAACCCCCTTCAAGGTGGCCAAATCCACCATAGATGTAGCAATGATCAAATCAAATGGTTGATGCAAGGCTTTTGCTTGATCACCATAGGCAAAACTAAGTGCATTGCCTCGGATACGCCAGCTAAAAAAGCGACCAGGGAGGGTTAAATAACACCATTGATGATGTGAAAGGTGCTTCATTAGCCCCTCACACCATGATTTATGACTGTCGGTGTCATAAGCACTTAAAAGTAAAATGCGCATTACAGGCCTATATATGAGGTTGTATTATGTATGTTTTATACTCTATTAGCACTTTAATCGTATTTTTAAAATTAAATCTTATATTTATTTGTTTTTTTAGTACTAAATGTTTGAGTGAATCCGGTTCACTGCCTAATATTAGAAATCAATTTAATTTGACCTAAGAAGTGGATATTGATTCGCTTATTCTGCGTGGGAAAACACCAATGGCTTACAGAGCTACTGAACATACCAAGGCAAAAAAGGCAGGGACACGCAACCGTATACTCAAGGAATCGAGATTATTAGTCGCAGAAGGCGGCTTTCAAACAGTGGCAGTGGCTGAGGTCGCAAAAAGAAGCGATATCGCAACGGGCACAATTTATCGGCATTTTCCTTCAAAAGGGGAATTAGTGGCAGAGGTTTTTCGCCATGCTACGGAACATGAGCTAGAGGCTGTAACCAAGGCTTCACAGCAAAGTGGTAATTGTCAGGATCGTTTGATATATGCCATCGAAACATTTGCTGAGCGCGCATTACAATCACCGCGTTTAGCGTATGCATTGATTGCCGAGCCTGTGGATCAGCTAGTGGAAAAAGAGCGTTTAAGCTATCGCTTAGCTTATGCGGAGGCCTTCGAAGATGTAGTTAACGAAGGCATCAGTGTTGGAGAGTTTGTGGTGCAAAACGCCACCGTCACCGCGGCATCATTAGTAGGGATGTTATCTGAAGCGCTTGTTGGACCATTGGCACCACAAATGGTTACTTATGAAGAGCAAGTAGGTCAACGAGAGGCTCTATCTGAAGAAGAAAAGCTGACCTTGATTCGTGAAATTAAATCACTAGCATTACGCGCAGTGGCGGGTAGGGTGTAACTTGCCCTTGGGGTAAGCCGTATGTTCAAAAAGACCCATCCACATTATTGCAAGCGTAAGTCTTGGTGAAACACACGAGGTGTTTCACCAACCCACCGTGCTAGATTCATACAATGTCTATGATGCTGACCAGCCTCTTAGGCATTGGGTGAAAACCTTTCAAGGTAATTACCTCTCCCCATCATTAAGTGAATTTGGCCAGCGTGTTAGCAGTGGTCCTGTTGAAGCTGGGTTTGCTGCTAACAAATACAAATCTAAATTTAAGTCCTATTCAATCTGAATTAGCTGAGTTTTCCCATTAGGAATACCGCGCACGCAGGCTGTGGAAAAACTGGCCTTATCATGGCAAGGCAGCACCCTAATTCAACTTGGGGATAAAGCAGTGGCTTATGGCTATGTCCATCCAAGGCTTAATCAATATGGCGGATACTACTATGGAACCTTGTCAGTTGATGTGGATGTGAAGGCTATAATTGCTTGAGTAAAGGTTAAATAGTAACTACTTCAAGCGCGCTAACTGATTGTTTTTAGAACGCTTTTTTCTTATTTAAAACAAACGTTTGTTTTCTAGTCAATCTGACTTTTCCTCTGAGCTGATGCCTGCTGTAGACATCTATCTTCAACTCATCCACAAAGTTATGCACAGATTCTGTGGGCAAATATAACTTTATACAAACACTTATTAAGACCGGTTGAAAACACTTAACTCGCTGAATTTACACTGTTTTTTAATAAATTTTGTTGGTTTTATACACAAAGATAAGCCATGTTATTTTTATACCTCTGTATATCTACTGTATATCCACAAAGTTATGCACATATTAATACATGACTCGGTTAATAAATAATCTAGCTGGTACGCCGGTTTTGCAAAATTAAGTCATTTATTTGAATTGGTTATTTTTTAGCATAAATTCATACACAAAGGCTGAAACGGACTGATGGTCAAGCATTACCTTACCCTATACTGCTTTGAGGCCCTAAAGCGACCATTGGTTGCTTAAGTCGCCGCATTCTCAGGCACTCATAAGCAGTGCTAAATAATAAGGAAAGGCTATGAAAAAAATAATAACGCGCCTGACTTTGTTGGTAACGATGACGTTTGCTATGCAAAGCCAAGCTTGGTTCTGGGATTCCTGGTTCCAATCCACTTATACAAAAACTAAATACCCAATTGTATTGGCCCACGGTCTATTGGGCTTTGATGAACTTCTAGGGGTTGAATACTGGTACAAAATTCCACAAGACTTACGTAATGACGGCGCCACTGTGTACGTGACTCAAGTGAGTAATACCAATTACACAGAAGTACGTGGTGAGCAGCTCATAACGCAAATCGAAAACATTATCGCCGTAAGTGGTGCCGATAAAGTGAACTTAATCGGTCATAGTCATGGTGGGCCCACTATTCGCTATGTAGCCAGTGTGCGGCCAGACCTTGTGGCCTCTGTAACTACGGTTGCTGGGGTCAATAAAGGCTCAAATACGGCTGACTTTTTACGTAAAATTCCAGAAGATTCTGCACTTGAAGGATTGGCTTTAGGTATTGTAAATGGTTTTTCTACGGTATTGGATTTTCTAAGTGGTGGAGGCTATACCCCTGATGCGTTGGGTGCGTTGACGTCCCTTTCAACAGAAGGTGCATTAGCGTTTAACGCTCAGCATCCACAAGGGGTTCCCACTACAGCCTGTGGCGAAGGAGACTACCTAGTAAATGGTATTCGCTATTATTCTTGGAGTGGTGCAAGCCCATTAACTAACGTACTGGATATCTCTGACGTGGCCATGGGGCTAACCGCACTGACATTTGGCTCAGAGCAAAATGATGGCCTAGTGGGATCGTGTGATAGCCATTTAGGCCAAGTTATCCGTGATGACTATCGGATGAATCATCTTGATGAAGTAAATCAAGTATTTGGCATTCACCATTTATTTGAAACCGACCCAATTACCACATACCGTAACCATGCAAACCGCTTAAAAAATGCGGGTTTATAAATAAGCCAATTTTAAAAAGCGAAGCTTAGCTTCGCTTTTTTTAGGCTAAAATTCATGCATGTTAGTTCAATAACCAATAAAAATTGTTACTTAAAAAATTAGAAGTCATTTATGTTGAAGTATGTATTAATTTTAAGTGTAGTGAGCTACTTGATTTTTGGATTATGGTTTCCATCAAATATCATGGTAACTGATCAGATTGAAACCGCTAGACCGGGCGTGATGTTGAAAGGTGCACCACCCTCAATGGGGGAGATGACATCTCACATGATAAATACATTACCGCAGGCGTTAATGAATAGCTCTTTAAAAGGCACAACGATTGACGGATTGTACCCTGTTGATGACAGTGGATATTTAATACTTAACGAATCAATTAAAAATCGCTTTGAATATTTTTTATCAACCATGGGGGAGTTCAGCGTTGATGACGTGAAAAATATGGTTGCTGATGACATTAATTTAAATTTACAAGAACCGGCTCGTAGCCAAGCTCATCAGTTATTTAACGACTATATTGGATATAAATACGCATTGGCAGATTTAGAGCAGTCTCTACAAACGCCACAAGACTATGAGATTGGAGATTTAACCCATATGCGTTTTCAGATACAACAATTAAGAGATAAGCGCCGCGAATACTTTAATCAGGAAACGGTTGATGCTTTTTTCGGTTTTGACGAAGTATATGACGACTTCATGCTTACTCGGCTTGAAATACAAAGCAATAACCAATTAACAGATAATGAAAAACAAGCACAAATAGATTCATTAGAACAAACTTTACCCGTTAATATTCAGCAGATGCGTGCTGAAACTGAAAAAGTGGGTAGAGTGTTTCAGCTAAGTGAAAAGATGAAAACCCAAGGTGCCAGCGAAGAGGATATTTACCAGTTAAATACACAAGAATTTGGTCAAGAAGCGGCTCAGCGGTTACAAGAGGTTGATCGCAAGCGGTCACAATGGGAAAACAAAGTTAATCAATTTATTGCCAATAAATATGCGATTTTTAATGACGAAAGCCAAAGTGAGAGTGAAAAGCAAAATGCACTTAATGACTTACTTACTGAGTTTGATGATCACGAAAGAAAACGCTTAAAAGCCTACGAACTAATGAAAACTGAATAACCGAATTATAGTTGTGCCTTTTGAAGAATAGTTTTAATTGGCTCAAATAAGGCTGGGGTGCAAATTAATAAATTCTCACTATGTAATTCGTGAGTAATTGAATCGTTAGGTTGAATAAAGTATCCGCACTTAGCCCCTGATTCTTTTGCGATTAACCAACCTGCTGCACAGTCCCACGGACTAACAGTTTCGTAGTAAGCATCCAATCGACCTAACGCAACCCAACATATATCCAGTGCCGCGCTGCCTAAGCGGCGCACATCTGCGCATTGCTCTAACATACTTTGTAATCGAGTAATAAGCTGAGGCAGTTGCGTTGATTTGTCGTAAGGAAAACCCGTTGCAAAAATGGCACGATTTAAGTCTTTGGTTTGGCTGCATCGTATGGGTTGGTCGTTCAACCAAGCACCTTGCTTACGAATCGCGCTAAACATCTCAGACAAAAACGGATTGTAAACCACTGCCACCTGTATTTTGCCTTTCACTACATAGGCAATACTAATCGCAACCATTTGATGATGGTGGGCATAATTAACCGTACCATCTATAGGGTCTATAACCCAAAGGGGTGTATCGTCATGAACGATAGCGTCCATGTTTGGGTTGGATTCTTCCGCTAAAATTTGATGATTTGGGAATTTAAGACGAATGGCATCAGCAATGAGTTTGTCGGCTGCTATATCGGCGTCGGTTACTAATTCTATACCTTGTTTATAGTCATGGCGTAAACGATTCTGCGCGCGCAGAGATACAATTAAATCGCCTGCTTGTGATGCAATATCGGAAGCAAAACTCATTATGGATTCTAAATTAGACACAGCCTTTCCTTACGCGCATTCAAAAAATACTATATCAAGTATATATGAAGGTAATATGAAATATTGTACAGGTTAATATTCGTTCATGTATAGAGATTCAAATGTGTCAGAGTCTAATGGCTTATTAAAATAGTAACCCTGATAGCGTTCGCAATGTAAGGACTGTAGAAGCTTCAATTGTGATTCCGTTTCGATGCCTTCTGCAAGAGTAATTAAATTAAGGCTTTTTGCCATGGCGACGATGGCTTTTACCATGGCGATATCGTCTTGATTATTTTCTATATTCATCACAAATGCGCGGTCAATTTTTAATTTATTGATGGGTAAATAACGTAAATAACTTAAACTTGAATAGCCTGTACCAAAGTCATCTATCGCGAATCGAATACCAATATCTTGAATTTCATTAAGGATAGGAAGAATATAATCAATATTCTCCATTAATAGGCTTTCGGTGATTTCTAATTCAATACTAGTAGCTGGAATAGCATTGTCTTGTAGGAGTTTATGTAACCGGTTTGGCAAATCAGGTGTGATTTGCGCCGCTGAGATATTGATACACATGACAAAGTCCGATTTAAACTGGTGCCAAATTTTTAACTGAGCAAAACACTGCTCTAAAATCCAATTGCCCAATGTTTGAATAAAGCCAGTTTCTTCAGCAATAGGGATGAACTCAACTGGAGATATACTGCCCATTTCAGGGTGAAACCAGCGTATAAGAGCTTCACAACCTAGTAGTTCATTTGTATTGATATCCACCTGAGGCTGATAATAAAGCTCGAAATACCGGTTTTCAAAGGAAGGAATAAAGCTGTGCTCAATATTGATACGGTGTTGAACCATATCGCCCATTTCTTGTGTAAAAAACTGAAAACCATCACCGCCGCGGTTTTTAACTTGGTACATGGCAGTATCGGCATAGCGCCAAAGTATATGGCTGTGTTCGCTGTGCTCAGGGCAAATACTAATACCAATAGAGCAGCTGGTATGCAGTTCATAGGTATCAATTCTAAATACACGCCTTAGGTGTTGATTAATTCCATTGGCAAGGGTTTCAATATCAGACGTCTTTTTCACATTACGCATTAATATGACAAATTCATCACCACCCATTCGAGCTAAAAAGTGGTGCTCAGGCAAAATGGTTTGCAAGCGCTGTGCAACTTTTTGTAATAATCGGTCGCCTAATTGGTGACCAAGGGAATCATTAATTGTTTTAAATCGGTCTAAGTCAATGAATAACATGGCTAACACTTCGTTAGTCATTTTTGCATGACTCACGGCTTGTACCAATTCATCATTAAAGCGAAAGCGGTTGAAGAGTTCAGTGAGTGGATCTTGAACCGCTAGATACTCTATTTGTTGGCGTACAAGTTCACGCTCTGTTATATCTAACATAACCCCTTCAACGTAGTAATCGCCGGGAGTGAGTTCATAGCAGCGACCTCTATCTAAAATCCACTTGTGTTCTTTTTGGGCAGTTAGTACGCGGTATACCATTTCAAAAGGTTTTAATGAGAAGTGCGCAGATTTACTTTCCTGCTTAAAAGATGATTGATCGTCTTTATCAATAAGATCAAAAGGGGTTATTTGATTTTTTAAAAAGTATTCAGGGGGGTAGCCTAATAATTGAGCGCTTCCGTGGCTTAAATAATCAAGAGATTGATCGCTGAGTTTTAGACGATAAAGAACCCCGGGGAGATTACTAACCAAGCGTTTGAAGTCATCATCTTGTTTACTTATATTGCTTTTAAGCTGATTGTAATCTTTTTGAGAGTTTTGTTTTTGTCGGTGATTTAAGAAAATAATGGTTAACAATAAAAGCAAACTAAGGAATGAAAAACATATAAAATATATTTCTTTTTTAATCCAGTATTTGAATATATCGCTGTTTTGAAGGCTTGCGATAAAAAAAATATTGTCATGTAAAAAACCACAGCCACTTACAGAGCGTTGTTGTAATCCGTTTAGTATTAATAAACAGGATTGGCCATGGTCGATAGCCATTTCAAATTGTTTGATTACCGGTCCATAAGATAGCTGGGTGAGATTATTTAGGCTTGATGCGATTACTTTGCCGTGTGTCGTTAAGGCTGAAAAATGTAATGTGGGTTTGAAATTATGAGCCAGTTGATGCAAGTAATCATTCTTCATGGCGGGACTTGTACTTTCTAAGTCTAACCAGTGTCTTTCAAACTGGGTGAAAGCGGCTTCAGCTTTAAAACTCAAACGGTGAAAGGCATCTACTTTGTCCGCCTGATAAGAGGATATTAACAGAGAGCTAATCATCACTAACCAAGCACCTATACAGATAAGATATAGTCGTTTAATGGATAGTTTAGGATTAAAATGCATGGCGGCCTAGGGAATCACATATTGGTCCGTTTAGTATAGCCCTTGAGTTCCTGACTTCTAGTATAAAAGGTTATGCATGTGCCTTATGTCTACGCCTTTTATCTTAGTTTTAGGTGCGCTGCCCTGTATAGAGGTTTACGTAGCGAAATTCATCTAATTCGTCAAGATCGGGTACGGTGAATGATTCGATTTTATTAAGGTGCTGATAACACGAATGTCGAAAGTTTTTTATGCGTGAATCCGCTAATAGCACGTGTGGGGCGTAATTAAAAAAAGTGTCTAAGAATGAGAGATTTTCCCTGTCATAAAGCACGTCTGCGGCAATCAGTAGGTCAATGTCAGTATCGCTTATTGCGAATAAGTCTTCACTTATTTCAAGCTCAACTTGATTTAACTTGGCGTTCTCTACACAGCTTATCAGAGCGTCTTGATCAATATCACATGCAATCACTTTTTTAGCACCTGCTTTCATGGCGGCAATGGCGACAACGCCTGAACCTGCACCAAAATCGAGAATAGTTTTTCCTTGAACTATGTGTGGGTTATCTAAGATGTATTTGGCTAACACCTGCCCACTTGCCCAGCAAAATGCCCAATACGCGGTGTTTTCCCAGATGCTACGTATTTCATCCATGGTAAAAGGCCGTGTCATTGTGATTGGATCAACTAAATAAAGTGAAATAGCAGGGCATTGGGGTAATGCTTGTACGCTGACCTGTGCGTCTGGCAACATGGTTTTAATTAAAGTGTTTAACGATTGCATTACGGGCCTTTGAATAACGTTAAGAAAAAATGTCTTGTTGTGGGCTAATTAAGTCGCAAAAGCGCTCATTGAGAAAATATAAAATACCATCAACAACCGGCGTTATTTGTTTTTCAAGGTAGTGATTATAATCAATTTGAAAAGCCTCTTCACTTAAGCACTCAATGGCTATGGGCCCTTGTTTTGTCATTGTGTATTTAATCCAGCCGCCGTTTTCATAAGGATTGTTCAGGCCTTTTTCTTTATAGTAGTGATCAGCGTGTTTTGCCGCTTGAATTTGTGGAGGGATGTTTTTTACGTAGGTACTTAAAGGCTTGCGGATACGTTTTTTGTAGATCAATTCTTCATCACGGTTACCATTGTGCAATTGCATGACGAGGGATTTCAAATAATCCTTATACGGTAGATCTTTGAATATTCGTGTATATAGTTGGGTTTGAATATCTTTAGCCAGCGCAGTCCAGTCACTACGAACCGCTTCTAGTCCTTTAAAAATAAGCTTATTACCTTCGGTCATCCCTGCGTAGCGTTTCTTGCTGCCTTGCTCACTGCCACGAATGGTGGGCATTAAAAAGGTTTGATAATGGCTTTCAAATTCTATTTCTAATTGGCTTTGAATCCCATGGTCAATATGTAATTTGTTCTGCCAAAATGTATTTAAGCCTGCTTGTAAAGTTTGGCCTATGGTACTTGCTTGATGGCTTAAAAGAGGCTTGTTCGTTGCTGTTTTGCCTGTATGTAAGCTTACAAACACGCTGTCAGTATCCCCATAGATGACTTCATAGCCTTGCTGTTCGATCCATTTAGCACTGGTTTGAATGATGTCATGACCTCGCTCTGTAATAGCGCTTGCTAGGCGTGCATCAAAAAAACGACACCCCGTACTGCCTAAAATTCCATAAAAACTGTTCATGATGATTTTAATCGCTTGACTGGTTGCGGCGTTATTTTGCTTTTTGGCTTCATCCCTTTCGGCCCATAATTGAGTGATAATGTCGGGTAGAAAGTGTTTCTTACGATGGAAATAGGCATCATGGAAACCACTGATCGTGTCATCAGGTTGCTGGTTTTTATGGGCGTTTAGTCCCTCTATTAACCCCATTGGATCAATTTTGAATGTGCGAATGATACTTGGGTATAGGCTTTTAAAATCGAGAACTAATACATCTTTGTAGAGTCCGGGGCGACTATCCATAACAAAGCCACCGGGGGCTTTAAAGCCATCAAACCCTTCGCCTAAATTTGGAGCAATATAGCCTGCGCGATGCAGCATGGGTAAATAGAGATATTCAAACGCCGCAACGGAGCCGCCTACTCGATCTAGAAGATGGCCGGTTAAAAAGCTGCGTTGAATTAAATACTGCAAAATTTGTGTATGTTCAAATATATCCAGTACTAACTGGCAGTCGTTTGCGTTGTAGGTGGCTAGTGCTATTTTGTCTGTTTCAAATAAGTCAGAGATGGCTTTGCCGCGGTCTTCAATTGGGCCTTGGTGTCCTTGGAGGTTTTTTCCTTTTCCTAATAGTTCGTGGCCAACAAAATCCAGAGAGAAGCTTTCAAAATGATAGGTGGCGTTTCGCAACGCGTCGATGCCATCTACTATGACCCGCCCAGCGATATCCACAAAGTTTAAGTTGTTTTGCCCTTCACGAATGCTGACTTGTGAGCCATCACGGGTCCAGTGGAAAGGAACACCATGTTCATGGTATATCCGCTGTAGGACTTTAAAGTCGAAATTGATCACGTTCCAGCCGATGATTACATCGGGGTCTACCTTTTGAACGTATTGATTTGCTGCATTAAGTAATTCGCGAACAGTCTTAAACAGGTTTAACCAAGCAGGGAGTTCATCCTGCTTATGCCCTAGCATGTAGACCTGTTTTTCGTTGCACATTTGGCCGTTTTCATCTTGCCATTGAGTAACAAAACCAATGCTATAGAGCTTTTCTTTTTTCTCTTTTGTTGGCATAGACGTTTCAATGTCCATGCTCATTACCTTTAAATTAGGTTGGTATTGGCTGGGTTTTAGTTTGGGGTTTTGCCAATGGTTTGGGTTGTCAGCTAAGTGCTGGCCTTGCCACTGCAAGCTACCTTTAATGAATCGCTCCATTAAATACCGGTGAGAAGGTTTAATATCTGCCTCCCATATTGGGATGTTATTTTGCTGACAGTATTTACGTAAGGTTAAATGCAGTTGATGACTATTGCAGTAAATGGCACAAACTGGCTTTTGATTAAAATGTTTTAATTCAACTGTTTGTACCCTTAGGCCTGACAATTCAGGTATCTGATCCATGTGAGAACTAGGGCAAAAGCATACGCTTTCTTGCGCTGACATAGTGATCAGTTTGGCACCTTGGTCCGTTGTTACCCAATAGCTGAGTTCTAATTGACCTTCGATGTCTTGCCATTTTTGCGAAAGGATAAAACCGTGCACGTTTGACCTTATGGGGTTTTGGGCTTCAATTATAGTATGTCTCATTAAGGAGAGAGTAATGAAGCCGCGTATATCCCCTGAACCTATGTATCAATTGCTCAGGGATGAAAAAATAGCTGAGTTTAACAAGCTTAAGGCTCAAGGTAGTAGCTGTGATTTAACTGGCTGCGACTTTCGTGGGCTGGATCTTAGAAACTTAGACGTTCGCGGTTTGGATCTGAGCAATGCTTATTTCCGCGGAGCTGACCTTAGATCGTTGGATTTTCGTGGTTGTAAGCTTAATGGCGCGAGTTTAGCCGATGCTAAGATAAGTGGCTGCTTTTTTCCTAGTGAAATATCGGCACAGGAAATCCTCATGTCCATGCAGCAGGGCACCCGTCTAAGGCATCCATCCATTAAGTCCTAGTCAACTGGTAAAAAATGACGTTTTTTAACTCATTTGTTAGGAAATAGTACGCAAGTTGTGATAAAAATAGGTCCTCTTTTTCTTTAGTGGCCCGTATTATGTTGTTTTTAGGCAAGGCGCCAGTGTCCGCCCTTAAATTGCTTGAGCGCCTAGCATCTTTGACTGCGCTTATCTTTAAAGACCACACAATGGAAACTCAAACCCGTCGTTTGGCACCTCAAGATAACTTGTTGGATCAACTTGATGTGGAGCAACTTGGCTTGATCCGCTCAGGCTTAGTGACGGTCATAAATGATGATGTGGACGTGGCCTGTTTTGAGCCCGGAGATATTATTGGTTTGCACCGTGTATTTGGCTTACCTTGTGGGCGGCTTCGAGCAGATGACACGGTGGAGATAGAGCTTGTGCACCGGGATGATTTCATGGAGTACATTAATAGCGACCCTCATCGACAACACCGTTTTAGCAATTACTTACTCACATGCATGGGTTTCTATGAGGTTATGTTGTCTCATTATCATAGACAAAGCCATGTTCAAGCTCCTACTGGCTTTCAAAACGTCGCCAAGGGCGGCGTAATGATTAGCGAAGGTGATTTTGCTGACACTGTGTATCAGTTGATATCAGGTAGTGCTGATGTAACTGTTAAAGGCGTCACCGTTGGCGAGGTGCTATCAGGGGAAATCTTTGGAGCAATGGCCGCCTTTACGGGTGAAAAACGCACGGCGACAGTGATTGCGCGAGAGGAATCTCAATTATTAGCCATTCCTAAGGTGGAGTTTGTTAACTTGATTAAGGCCCAGCCTGAAGTGGCGGTGACTTTACTTGAGAATATGTCCCGTCGCATTCAATCATTAAATGAACAACTAACAGAAGAAGTGGCAGTTTAAGATTCTTTTTGAAATTAATTGAGAATAGTTCTTGATAACTCAAATGATAATGAGTATTATTTACTTGTTGTCATGAAACGCACATTACCTTGATCTAGGGGTAGCAGTAAGTTGAGTGACACTCTCTCTCATCAAGCTAATCACATTGTCTAATTTGACGTGGCCGCCCCGTAAAACGGGCGGTTTTTTTCGTTTAAACTAATCAGTAGTAAGTTGAGTTGGCGCACATGTCTGCCTCATCAGGCTTCAGTTGTCTAATTTGACGTGGCCGCCCCGTAAAACGGGCGGTTCTTTTTCGTTTAAACTAATCAGTAGTAAGTTGAGTTGACGCACATGTCTGCCTCATCAGGCTTCAGTTGTCTAATTTGACGTGGCCGCTCCGTAAAACGAGCGGTTTTTTTTCGTTTTAAAAAATAATTCGCTAGTTGAATTGATACATGGGACTTTCAATGGGGTACTAATTAACAGCTGGCTGAGAATTAGGCAGTGCTTTTGTTAGCGGGGTTGTAAAAATAATAGCAATTACGCCCCGAGCCTTTGGCTGTATACATGGCAATATCTGCGTTGCGTGTTAGGGTGGTGCCATCAAAACCATCACTAGGGTAGAGGCTGATACCGATGCTGCAGCCAATTTGCAAACTCTGGCCTTTAATCTCAAAAGGTGTGGAAATGCTTTGGATGAGCTTTGTAGCGCACAGTTCTACATGCTTCATGTTTTCAATATCTTCTAAAATGATGGCAAATTCATCACCACCTAAGCGGGCTACCGTATCACTACTACGGGTTTGCAAGCGAACTCTTTTAGCCACTTCTTGTAATAGTAGATCCCCCACTTCATGCCCATATTGATCGTTTACGGGCTTGAATCGGTCTAAATCAAAAAACAGTAGTGCACATTGAGTATGGTGCCGTTTAGCACGAGATAGGGCATGATTGAGTCGGTCATGATATAAGCTTCGATTGGCAAGCCCAGTTAAAAAATCAAAATGTGCTAGTTTTTTCAGCTGTTCTTCCATATTTTTTCGTTTGCTTATATCAGCCATACTGGCGACATAATGACTGATTCGATAGCTACTATCGCGAACGGTGTTGATACTTAAATATAAACTAAGTGCAGTGCCTTGTTTGGTTTCACTGTAAATATCACCTTTCCAAAAACCATCTTCAATTAGTGCTTTGGATACATCATCATAAAAATCTTTGGGCATTTTATTTGAGTTTAATATCGGGGGCGTGCGACCAAGTAATTCTTTTTCAGACACTTCTTTTAATTGGCAATAAGCTTTATTTGCAGCAATAACATGTTTGTTTTGATCCATAATGATCATGGCATCACTACTGGCATCAAACACAGTAGCAGAGAGCTTTAATTGCGTTTCACTTTCTTTTTGTAAGGTTTGATCAATGACAAAACAAATCCCTTGATTATTTACTCCTTGTAACAGCGCAGAGCCAATATATACCGGAACATGATGGCCGTCTTTGTGAATGAATACTTTTTCATAAGCTTGGCAATAACCTGATTCAGCAAGTTCTTTAGCGGCTTGTTTATCTTTTTGGGAATCATCATAGAGTGTGATGTTTTTCCAATTTAATAAATCAGTTGCTAAGTCGTTACGTGAATAGCCAAGCATGCTTAAAAATGCATCATTAGCGGCCAATATACGACCATCTACATCCCATTCCATCATGCCAATGACATTAGCGTTATATAAAGATAAAAATCTATTTTCACTGATTATCAGCTCTTGTTCATTTTTATCTATGACAATTAAAATTCTACGAGTGTAGAAGAACATACCCAGTGCTAGTAAAAAAATAACAATGACACTGATGGTCATGAAGGTATTTTTTATCCAGCGAGCTCCTTCGCTTAAGACCAATGAGAACTCTATGGCGATCTGATTAAGCTGAGCATTCAATGTCTCAAGTTCTTTTAATAGTGGTGGTAGGCATTGGGTATCATTTAATTGAATACATGTATGGATGTGTTCCCCAAGGGTAATGAGATCAGAGATTTTTTCATCTCCAAGGGCCCACACTTGCTTGGCTTGTTTCATGTAATGAAAATCTTCAAAGCGCAGAAAAAAGTGAATCAGGCTATCAATGTCTAAAGGATGATTTCCTCCTTGCAAGAAGCCTTTTCTGGCTAATTCAATATTAGGTTCAGGTTCTAACAGAGCTAAGCGGGCTTGTTTACCACCAAGATTTACGCTGAGTGATTCTTGGAATTTTTTATAGTATATGTGTGATCGGGTTACGGCGTATTGCTCTAACTGGAAGGAAGCGTCTTTTTGAGCCTTCCCCCAAAGTCCTTCGCCGCGCACAAAGGCTCTTACACTATTAAAAGTTTCGGATTGTACATAACCTAAACTGATGAGTACGAAACTAGAAGTGATAAACATCAGAACAATGGACAATACTTGGCGTCTCATGGAAGAGCGTTTGGAAGACTTTTTTGCCTTAAGCTTTATGTTAGTCAATTTCATTATGGGGCTTAACTTAGCTATTTGGTTCGTGCAGTAGTACTTCCATGAATTACCTAAAGAGTATAGCCTTAAAAATTCGATTGTGATGGCGGATTTAGGCTATCTAGAGGCTCTAAATGAGTGTCTATGGATGAAAATGGTAGGGGGAAGGTCAATTGAAGATTAAAAACAGCGTATTAAAAATATGGTTGCTGGTGCTTATTTGTAGTGTACCGAGTTTCGCATTGGGGTTTACCCAAACCTTGGTATTCACTGAAGAAGAGTTACAAACACAGTTGAATCAGGTAACGCCATTACAAAAACAAACCTTATTTGCCAATATTGTAATGACGGATGCCAATATTAATTTATTAGAAAGTGCTAATCAGTTAGAGGTGACGGCATTTCTAGATGTAACGGCTCTAGGAGGGATGCACGGTACAGGGAATGTCACTATTCGAGGAAGCTTGGTCTACAAAAGCGAAAAGGGAGCGTTTTATTTAAGCCGCCCTCGAATTACACAATTGCACATAGATAAAATTAACCCAGATGTCGTTGAGCAAATTCAGCCCTTAGTTCAAGATCTCTTAGCGCAAAGTTTACAACGACAACCGATTTATCAGTTAGATGATCAAGACATGCGTCAGTCACTCATTAAGACCACACTAAAAAATGTGGAAATATCGAATAACCAAGTGCATGTTTATTTGGGTTTTTAAACCTTCAGTAATCGTTCTTGCATGTGAGGGTTAGCGCGGACTTTTAAAAACAGCACTAATACCAACATGCCCATAATGAGATTACCAACCATACAGCCCCAAAATATTCCTTCTAGTCCGCCTAAATACTGGCCTATAGCAGCGCAAGGTAAATAAAACATAAATAACCGCATGAGGTTTAAATTCAGTGAAATTTGCGTCTTATGCAATGCGTTCATAGTGGCGGTACTCACAAGGGTGAATCCAATTGCAAAGTAACTCATTGGTACAATATAAATAAATGTACGGATGATATTTTGAACTTCGGGTTCATCACTAAAAGCGGCGCTAATAGGGTGGGCAAACAAACTTAATAAGGCATAAATGATCAACTGCCAAACAAACACAAACTGCATGCATTTTAATAAAGCTTGTTCGATGCGCTGATGCTCGCCGGCACCGTGGTTTTGTCCTACAAAGGGTGTCAGGCTAGAGGTAAATGCCAGCACCACAATCATGGCAAGTGGTTCTAGTCGACTGCCCACACCATATGCAGCAACGGCATGAGTGCCGTAGGTGGCAATCCAAGCTATTAATATTCCGTTGGCCAATGGCGTGAGCATATTAGTAATAGATGCAGGAATGGCCAGCTTAATGAGTAGTCGCCATTTATCCAATAGCTCATCAGGCCAAGCAAGGGTGACTAAGTTGTGCTTTAGGATATAGCGCATCACCAATACGAAGGCTACTCCCCAGCTAATCACAGTGGCCAAAGCCGCCCCTTGAATGCCCATTTCAGGGAACGGGCCAATACCAAAAATTAGTAATGGGTCTAATATGCCATTTAATGTGGCACTGCCTAACATGAGTAAGCTGGGTAATTTGGTGTTACCAGATGCCCGAATACTGGCGTTAATCACAATCATCAAAATTAAAAACACGCAGCCCATTAGCCACAATGTCATGAAACTTTTGATTAAATGCAGAATGTTGTCGGGTGCACCTAACCAAGTGAAAATGCGATCTTGATTTAAAAGGCCAATCAGTGACAAGGTTAAACTCACTAGTGCCGATAAATACAAACTGGCCGTAACCCAAGCACGGGCTTGGGCTTCTTCTTTTTGTCCCAAGGCTCGGGCGACAACAGCGCCGGTTGCGATACTAATACCAATGGCTAAGTTCATCACGATCATGGTTACAGGAAAGGTAAAGCTAACGGCGGCCAAAGGTTCGGTGCCTAACAAACCAATGAAATAGGTATCCACTATGTTAAAAAAGAAAATAGCCAATATGCCCAATACCATAGGTGCAGTGAGGCGATATAACCATTTAGATATGGAGCCTTGGGTAAGATCAGAGACCATTATGTAAACATTCTTATGGAGGGTCAGTAATTGGGTAATGATGCCATAGCTTGCGCAATTATGTTGTGAAAGTCCTCGAAAGGATTGTTTCTTTACAATCTATAATCTTTTAGGAAATCTGTGCTAGAAGGCATATTTAAAAGATAAACGCCCAGAATGTTCTGGGCGTTTATGGATGGCTTACAATGTAGCAAAGACGGTATCGGCTGCCTGTAAGGTAAACTCAATATCTGCATCGGTAATGGCTGCGCACATGAAACCCGCTTCGAAAGATGAAGGTGCTAGATAAACCCCTTCGTCTAACATGCCATGGTAGAATTTTTTGAAGCGCTCTTGATCGCACTTTTGCACCTGCGCAAAGCGACTGATGTTTTTCTCTTCACTGAAAAAATAACCAAACATACTGCCCACTTGGTTGGTGCTTATTGGAATACCGTGCTTTTGCCCTAGGGTTTCTAAGCCTTCACATAGTTTGGTGGTTCGTGTGGTTAAATCATCGTAAAAACCGGGTTGGCTAATGGCTTCAAGCATGGCAAGACCAGCGGCCATGGCAATTGGATTGCCTGATAACGTGCCCGCTTGGTAAACAGGGCCAAGTGGTGCAAGGTGAGACATGATCTCTTTTTTACCGCCAAATGCTCCTACAGGCATGCCGCCACCGATGACTTTACCTAGTGTAGTCATGTCTGGGGTGACGCCATATACTTCTTGAGCGCCGCCTTTTGCTGCACGGAACCCACACATTACCTCATCAAAAATCAGCACAATGCCATGAACATCACATAGCTCACGTAAGCCTTGCAAAAAGCCGCCTTCAGGCGGTACGCAGTTCATGTTGCCTGCAATTGGCTCCACAATGACACAGGCGATTTCACTGCCCATTTGCGCAAAACATTCCCGCACGCTGTCTAAATCGTTATGGGTAAGGGTGATGGTTAAATCGGCAACCGCTTTGGGTACACCCGGTGAACTCGGCACGCCAAGGGTCAATAAACCAGAACCCGCTTTTACTAATAAAGAATCCGCATGTCCATGATAACAGCCTTCGAATTTCACCATCTTGTCACGGCCTGTGTAACCACGAGCCAAACGAATAGCACTCATGGTGGCTTCTGTTCCACTGGACACCATGCGAACCATGTCCATGCTTGGATAAATTTCACATACTTTTTCTGCCATGGTGATTTCAATTTCGGTTGGTGCGCCAAAACTTAAACCATTGAGCAATTGTTTTTGTACCGCTTCAATCACTTGAGGTGCGCCGTGACCTAAAATCAGTGGCCCCCAAGAGTTCACATAATCAATGTAGCGGTTACCATCTTCATCATATAGGTAAGCCCCTTCACCCCGTTGGAAGAAAATAGGACTACCACCTACGCCATTAAACGCACGTACAGGGGAGTTAACGCCTCCGGGAATATGTTTTTGAGCCAGAGAGAATAACGATTCAGAACGCGAAATATCCATGAATAAAACCTACTAAAATTAAAACGGGCGAACCACAGCAAGAATAACCACTGCGATTAAAATAAGAACGGGTGCTTCATTAAACCAGCGATAGAACACATGGCTTTTGGTGTTAATGTCGCTTTTAAATTGCTTGAGTAAATAACCACAGTAGTGGTGATAGCCAATTAATACCAATACAAGAGTCAGTTTGGCGTGTACCCAGCCTTGGCTAAAGTAATAACTTGGATTGAGCGCTAATAACCAACCACCCAAAATAATCACGGCAATCATTGAAGGGGTCATTATGCCGCGATAGAGCTTACGCTCCATAATTTTAAAGCGCTCTTTGCTGGCTTGGTCTTCACTCATGGCGTGATATACAAATAATCGCGGTAAATAAAATAGCGCTGCAAACCAACAGACAACCGCAATAATGTGAAACGCTTTAATCCAAAGCATGAACATCCTTAAACTCTAATGAGTGTATCGATAATAGTTGTGGATTTTATCATGTTCGATGATACCCATGACAGAGGCGGTGTTGACTTCTTTTCCATAATGGATAGTGAGGCACTCCACTTTTTCATCAATCATGATATCCAATGCTTCTTGTAAATTTGCGCGCATGGAAATACTTTTGCAGGTGAGTCGTTGTGCAGGGATGGCCATTAAATTAATGACATGATTCCCTTCTTCATCTTTTTCTAGCCACTCAGATAAGCGATCTTCATCCATTAATAAATTGGCTAAATCGGCGGCGGTCAATGCACCGAGAATCCCCTTTTCGCCATGAATGACTAACCAAGTTGGGTTGCCGTTAAGTGCGAGCCTTAAGGTATCTATGGTGGCGTGTTTGGGGACAACTTTTATATTTTTCTCGGCTACGGTTAGTACGCTATTTTGCCTTAACATTTGTTCAACAGGACTGGTGTCGGTTGATAAGCCTCGTAGTTGTAATAGTCGGGGGAATAAACTCTTTTGCTTAAATAGCTCGCTGGCGGTTAAGTTTGCAATGACCACCACCAACATAGCTGGCAATATGATATTCGGGTTATTGGTTAACTCAAGCAGCGTCATGAGTGCAGTCAGCGGTGCTTGCAAGCAGGCGCTCATCATTGCTGCCATTCCTAGCATTGCGTAATAACCGTTAGCACTGGCCACATCAGGTGCAAAGAAATTCCCCAGTTCTCCCAATGCACCACCAGCACATGCGCCAATAAATAACATGGGGCCAATGGCTCCAGCGGGCTGGCCTAGCCCTAGGTTTAAACTCGTGATACATAGCTTGGCTAGGGCGTAAGTTAGTAAAATTACCCAAGGTAAGTGTCCGGTAATGGCTTGGTTTACTGTGTCGTAACCGATTCCCATCATGGCAGGTAAAGCCAGTGCTAGTGATCCATTTAATAATCCAATAATGAGAAAGCGCGTCCATATACTTTTAGGGGCAAGTTTGGCCGTGCGTACACAAATCCAAATAAACAAGGCAGCCAGTGCACCCATTAAAAGCCCTTCAAAGACTAAAAATGGAAACTCCAGTAATGACCTCATCTCAAGTGGTGGAACTTCGAAAGCAGGTTCAGTGCCGTAGACCCAGCGTGTCACTAATGCACCGGTTACAGAGGCCAAAATCACAGGAATTAAACTGACAAAGTTAAACCCCATAACAATGACTTCCATGGCAAAAATAACCCCTGCTATAGGGGTGTTGAACGATGCACTAATGGCGGCGGCCACTCCACTGGCTAACAGTAATTGAATGTGTCGACTGGGTAATTCAAATTGACGGCCCATGACACTACCACTGGCCGCGCCAAGGTGTACCGCAGGCCCTTCTCGTCCAGAGCTTTGCCCGCTTAAGATGCAAATGATGCCAGCAAAAAACTGAGCAAAAAAATTGGTTAACGGCATGTGCCCTTGATGATGTTTGATTCGTTCAAGCACATGGCTCACGCCCACCATTCGGCTTTGAGTGCTGAGTTTGGCGAAGATAAACGCCACAAGTAACGCACCACTTAAAGGTAGGAAAAAACGGATCCATGGCGCAAGGGATTCAAAGTTTTCATGATCCCCGTTTGCAAGATAGGCTGCCAACGGTGCTTCAATAGCATAACGAAACAACAAGATGGTACCACTGGTAATGAGGCCGGCAATCACACCAAGAATGGCCAATTGAGGTAATGCATCCCCTTGGGCTAAGCTTAATCTCAACTGATGTATCAAAGATGCCATGATTGCTCTATCACTTTTCACTAAAGGCGCTATTATAAGGCCTTTCGAGATTAATCAAAAAAGTAGGTGATATTGTGATTAACGTAGGTATTGTGGGCGGTACAGGTTATACCGGTGTTGAATTATTACGCATTCTTGTACAACACCCGCACGTTAATTTAAAAGTTGTAACGTCTCGTGGTGAAGACGGAACACCAGTATCGGATATGTTTCCCAACTTACGACCTTTCACGAATATCACCTTCAGTGTACCGGATGTTAAAACTCTGTGTGAGTGCGATTTAGTATTTTTTGCCACGCCACACGGCGTCGCCATGGATATGACGCCAGAATTAGTGAAAAACGGCGTGCGTGTTATCGATTTAGGTGCAGATTTTAGAATTAAAGATGTGAAGGAATGGTCAAAATGGTACGGCATGGAACACACGTGCCCTGACATTGTTGAGCAATCTGTATACGGTTTGCCTGAGGTATATCGTGAGCAAATCAAAACAGCAAAAGTGATTGCTAATCCAGGTTGTTATCCAACGGCGGCGCAGCTGGGACTATTACCTTTATTAGAACAAAACTTGATTGAAGTTGATCATATCGTTGCCGACTGTAAATCGGGTGTCAGTGGCGCTGGTCGTCAGGCAAAAATAGGCACATTGCTTTGTGAAGCCAGTGAAAGCTTTAGTGCATACGGCGTGAGTGGTCATCGTCATTTACCAGAAATTAAACAAGGTTTTCAAAACGCCAACAAGAACAAAGAAGTGGGCCTAACTTTTGTGCCACACTTATTGCCTATGATTCGTGGCATTCATGCCACCATGTATGCAAAATTAAAAGACACAAGTGTCGACTTACAGAAGATATTTGAAGAACGCTTCGCAGATGAGCCGTTTGTAGATGTGATGCCAGCTGGTTCTCACCCTGCAACGCGCAATGTGAAAGGCAGTAACTACAATCAAATAGCGGTTCATCGTCAACAAGGTGGTGATACTGTGATTATTCTGTCTGTTATCGATAACCTTGTAAAAGGGGCGGCGGGTCAAGCAGTGCAAAACATGAACATTATGTTTGGTTTTGATGAAACAACTGGCATGACACAACCGGCTATGCTTCCATAAAATAAGATAAAAACACAAGGACTGCATGCTATGACAGTAGTTAAAGGCAGCAAGCAAGAAAAACTAATGGTGGTCAGCTATGACCCATGGACACGTTTTTTTAGACGCTTTTTTGTCTTGTTGATTATTGCGGCTTTGGCTGGCGCGTCTTATTTATTTGGCCGATATGAAGCACTAGAGACACAAGCACAAGCGTTTGCTGATCGTGACCAATTACAGCAAGATCTACAAATCGCCCAAGAAGAAATGGCCAGCTATAGTCAGCGAGTCATCATGCTTGAAAAAGGGGGAGAAGTAGATCGCCGCTCCACAGAAGGTCTGCGCCAAAACCTAGTAGATTTGCGTAATCAAATCGCCACATTGCAAGAAGAGGTGGCGTTTTATAAAGGGATTATGGCCCCTTCTACCCGTAAACAAGATTTACGAATTCAAAAGGTAGATATCACTCCAAGCCTAGAGGACAGACGTTATCGCTACAAAGTTGTTGTCACCCAAGTGGGCACGAATCAACGCTTTGTATCTGGTTTGGCAGCTGTCAATGTGATTGGTGTGTTAGACGGTAAACAAGTGATTTACGGTTTACGCGATATATCTGATGACGTACAAGATTATGGCATTAAGTATAAATTCCGTTACTTCCAAGAAATTGAAGGGGAATTAGTATTGCCAGAAGGCTTTGTGGCTGAGTCAATCGAAGTAGTTTTACAAACAAATGGTTCAAAGGCCAACCGGGTAGAGCAATCATTCCCTTGGCCGGGTAAGGAGTAAAGATGTTGGGTAATAAGAATAAAGCGACAGGTCATTACGATACATTAGTTTCTAATAAGTCTGAGTTCATTGGAGATTTACACTTCAGTGGTGGCTTACACATTGATGGTCGCATTAAGGGCAACTTAATTGCTGACGAGCAAAGCGGTGCAGTGGTCCGCATTAGTGAAACCGGTGTCGTAGAAGGCGAAATCCGCGTGCCCAATATCATCATAAACGGCACGGTGGTGGGTAATGTTTATTCTGGCCAACATGTAGAGCTTGCGAAAAAAGCCCTAGTAAATGGCGATGTTCATTACAATATGATGGAAATGGTCATGGGCGCTCAAGTGAATGGAAGCTTAATTCACCAAGGCAAAGACAAAAACGGTAAAGGGCGTAAGTCCAAAGAGTCAGCGGTTGGCTCAGAAGGCACTGAAACTAAAGTTGACTAAAATACTCGGTTAATTCCATAATGGCCGCATATTCAGTTAAGGTTTTGTAGTATGAGTGTTCTTTCACTGACCCAATCGGCCGTACAGAAAGTACAATTACTTATGGAAGATGAAGGTGACGACACCCTTTGTTTAAGGGTGTTCGTGACAGGCGGTGGCTGCTCCGGTTTTCAGTATGGATTCACATTCGATACCGAAGTAGCCGAAGATGATGCTCAAGTAGAGCAAGAAGGCGTAAAGGTGCTGGTGGATTCATTAAGTTACCCATACTTAGATGGCGCCAGTTTGGATTATCAAGAAAGCTTAGAAGGATCTCGCTTTGTGGTTACTAATCCGCAAGCCTCTGCAACCTGTGGTTGTGGCTCGTCATTTACGATCTAGTGTTTTATCACTGATTCTATTGCTTGGTTTTAGTTCTTTAACATGGGCTGAAATTCAGCCATATGTGGCTATATTGCATGCCCATACCGCGCAAGAGTTGTCGGGAATCCTAGATGAAGCAGAAGCATGGTCGAATCAATCAAAATCCTATCAACAGCAGCCCATTGCCATTGTTCTACATGGTGATGAAGCCAAGCCGTTTATCAAACAAAACTATAAGCAACATCAAGCATTAGTTGATAAAGCTGCAAAGCTAGATGCCTTCAAAGTGGTGGATATTAAAATCTGCGAAACGTGGATGGGTTCTAATGGCATTACACGTGACCAACTGCCGCCATTTGTTGAAACGGTGCCGCTTGGTCTAAGTGAAGAAAAGCGCCTGATCGAAGCTGGATACCAGCAATTCTAAGCAGGGTATAGCGCCCCCAGTACTCTCATACCTTTTGCACCAGTAACATCTGGCACATTTCCGCCAAGTCCTAACATATTTTGCTGAGCCAGCCATGCAAATGCCATGGCCTCTACCCACTGCGGATCAATGCCCATTTTAGCGCTGCGACACACATGGTAATCGGCGCCTAGATCGTGGCTTAGGCATTTCAATAGTTGCCCATTAAAAGCGCCACCGCCACAAATCACCACTTCGGCTGAAGGGGTTAGGCGTTTAATTTCCTGAACGATACTGCGGCTGGTAAGTTGCAATAACGTGGCTTGAACGTCTTCATTGGCGATACTAGAGATTGGGAATTGCATTAACCATTGCAGGTTAAAGTGTTCTCGTCCCGTGCTTTTAGGTGCGGGCAGCTTAAAATAAGGGTCGTCTAACAGTTGTTGTAGAAGGGTTTTGTTCACTGAGCCGCTTTGTGCCCATTGCCCATTATGATCATAATGACCCTTATGGTGTTTTAGGAACCACGCATCCATCAAAACATTGCCTGGGCCGGTATCAAATCCTCCCACTTTGCCTGTTTGAGGTAGAAACGTAATATTGGCCATGCCTCCAATATTCACCACAACCGTATCTTTATCAGACTGCTGGAAAACCTGCTGATGAAATGCCGGAACCAGCGGGGCCCCTTGACCTCCTGCGGCCATATCCCGTGCGCGAAAATCACACACCACATTAATCCCAGTAAGCTCTGCTAATACGGATCCATTGATAAGTTGCACCGTATAATGAGGAGGCATGTGCCGAACGGTTTGTCCGTGACAACCTATGGCGCTTATTTGGTTAGCTTTAACACCGCTGTGTATTAGTAATTCATTGACGCCCTTGGCGTATAGTTCGCTTAATTGTTTGCTTACACGTGCGCTTAGGTCTAACTCATCTTGAGTGCCATGGCATAGGGCCATTATGTTTTGTTGAATGGTGTTAGGGAATTGCTGATGAAGTGAGTCAATGAGCTCAATATTGCCCCCGCTAATTCTAATTAGTACCGTATCTATGCCATCAAGGCTGGTACCGGACATTTGTCCAATGTAATAACAAGGATCATCTTGATGCAAAATAATCACCATAAATGTGACTTTCTAAACGCATAACCATGATCTCTGCGTGATGCATAAAGGTGTCTTTTTGTTCAGGAGCAATTGGCTTGGCGTGAGGCAGGCGCACTCGTAATGGGTCGCGGTGAACGCCATTAACGCGGAATTCGTAATGTAAATGAGGGCCAGAGGCCAATCCTGAGCTGCCCACATATGCCACAGTTTGCCCTTGCTTAACTCGTCTTCCTACTTTTACTCCACGGCCAAATGCATTTAAGTGCGCGTACAATGTGGTGTAACTGGCACCATGTTGCAAAATAAGAACCTTTCCGTAACCACCTTTTCGACCAGCAAAGATCACCTTACCATCGCCAGCGGCGCGAATGGGGGTGCCTCTGCGCGCGGCATAGTCCACCCCTTTGTGGGCGCGAATTTTATGCAAAATAGGGTGCTTACGAGATAAATTGAAACGAGAGCTAATACGAGTGAAGTCCACAGGGGTACGTAAGAATGCTTTACGCATACTAAGACCGGTTGGAGTGAAATACTGAGGGTATCCTTTGCTATCAATATAACGAACAGCTGTATACGTCTTGCCTTGGTTTTCAAAGCGAGCCACTAAGATATCGCCGTCTCCTACTCGTTTACCGTCTAGGTATTTTTCTTCGTAAATTAAGCTGAAATTGTCCCCTTGACGAATATCCAAAGCAAAGTCCACATCCCAGCCAAAAATGGTGGCCAATTGCATGATGATGTTATTGCTCATGCCGGCATCCATTCCAGTTTCAAACAGTGAGGAATCAATCGTGCCTTGAGAAAAGGTCTCAACCACATCGGGCTCTAACAAAACTTGCTGGCTGACAAAGCCGCTTTCTGTGCGATTGAATACATAGCTTTCAAACAGTGATTTTTCTAAGCGAAAACTTTGCAATGTTTTCTCTTCCAGATTGAAACCGACTTTATCCCCAGGGTGTAGTTGGTTGAGGCTAGAACCATGCTCCGTTTGGGTTAATTGATAAAGGGCTTGTGGGGATAAGCCTTCATTAGAAAATAATTGAGCCAAAGTATCACCGGGTTTAATATCCTGCATATCCCAAACTGAGCTAGATTCGCTGGTCGCTACTTTTATATCTGAATCGGGTAGGGGTAATTGGTAAGCAAACGTGCGGCGTTCTAATTCTTGTTTGACGGGAATCAATATCAGCAGTGCCACCACAAATAAACAGGTTAAACCAAGCGCAATCCAATGGCGCTTTGGTAAAAACTCAATGGTGGATAAATCCTTGTTAATCATAGTATTGCCTGTACTTCGAGTGGGCCAAGCATAACATTCCCTATTTTAAATAGTAGACCCGTTTTATGGCTTTAGGAGGTAGTTGGCAGCTAAATTGCTGTTACAACTTGCAAATCTGTACAAATCCGTTAATTTGCCCTCCTTATTTAGGAATCAAGAACACTGGGTAGCTCCATGACAGCAGCATTAATAGAAGATCTAAAGGCCCGTGGCCTATACAACGATTGCACAGGCGAAGCAGAATTAGTTGAGCGCCTAGAATCAGGCTGTCAGACTTTATATTGTGGTTTTGATCCCACTGCAGACAGCCTACATATAGGGTCATTAGTACCATTACTAGTATTGAAGCGATTCCAAATGGCAGGACATAAACCGCTGGCCTTAGTAGGCGGTGCAACAGGCCTCATTGGCGACCCTAGTTTTAAAGCGGCTGAACGTAAACTAAATGGCCCTGAAGTTGTTGGTCAATGGGTTGAGAAGTTAAAAGCTCAGGTTAGTCGTTTTGTGGACTTTGACTCGAATGGTGAAAAGGGTGAAAACAGCGCCAAGGTAGTAAACAACCTAGATTGGGTTGGCGAGTTCACCATGCTCGACTTTCTGCGTGATGTGGGTAAGTACTTCTCTGTGAATCAAATGATACAAAAAGAATCCGTTAAGCAGCGCCTTGATCGTGATGGCGCAGGTATCAGCTTCACCGAATTCACCTATATGATTCTACAAAGCTATGACTTTGCTAAATTAAACGAAATCGAAAACTGCATATTGCAAATAGGCGGTTCGGATCAATGGGGAAATATTACAGGGGGAACAGAATTAACCCGCCGCATGAATGGCAATCAAGTATTCGGACTTACATTGCCATTGGTGACAAAATCAGACGGCACCAAATTTGGTAAAACAGAAAGCGGTACCATTTGGTTAGACGCTAAGAAAACCTCTCCTTATGCGTTCTACCAGTTTTGGTTGAACACAGCGGATGCCGATGCTTATAAATTCTTAAAATACTTCACCTTTCTAAGTGTTGAAGCCATTAGCGCCATTGAAGCAGAAGATGCAGAAATTCAAGGGCGTAAAACAGCTCAACCTATATTAGCCAGAGAAGTCACCCAGCTATTGCACGGTGAAGAAGGTTTAGCGGCGGCTGAGCGCATTACAGAAGCCTTATTCTCTGGGGATGCCACCAAACTTAGCGAGCAAGATTTAGAGCAAATTAAACTGGATGGCCTACCATCAAGTGATCTTGATACCAGTGGTTTAGGTGAAGCGCCTTTAACTCAGCTTTTATCTGATGCAGGCCTTGGTCAGGGTAAGCAAATTAAAGATGCGTTAGGTCGCAATGCGGTCGTGGTGAACGGCCAGGCCTATGGGATGGATTCATTAATGGATGCAAAACAAATATTCAGCAAAGAAAACGCCCTATATGGTCGTTTTTTCATCACAAAACTGGGTAAAAAGAAGCACCACCTGTTTGAAATTGTCTAGGCAATAAAAAGAATTCGAAACAGCTATTGACCCATAATAATATCTCCCTATAATGCGCGCCTCCTCAACGGGAAGCGCGTTTTCTTTATCTAGAAATAGGCCAAAGAAAATCCCGGAAAGGTGCTTGGTTTTTAGACAGTGAAAACTGAAAAAAATTAAGTAAAAACAAAGTGTTGACAGTAAATCGAAACACTGTAAAATGCGCCTCCGCTTCGGGGTAAACACCTCAAGCGAAACAAAAAATTTAAAAGATTTTAACTTAAAAACTTCTAAATAATTT
>NZ_BAABWE010000012.1:0-80030 GCF_040371755.1 Oceaniserpentilla sp. 4NH20-0058 | reverse complement strand
CGACATAAGCGAAGCGCCATCCGACATGCAACCGTTGGGAGACGCTCGTACCTCACTTACCCAACCTATGGCTAGGTTGTTGTTTAGTTGTTATTGCTGAACACCCACCAGCAAAGGCCTACAAAGAATCAATAGAACAACTTACAGTTTATGAGGGTGTAGCTCGTTCATTAAGTTTGGCTTAATGGGTAAGTTAAGCTTACGGAGTAATTCCCACTAATTGGAGCTTCTAAACCTACAGATTGTAGGTTTAGAAGTGCCTAATAAGGGGGACGGGGTTAATCTTTAGGGCTTTACCCATCGGAGATCGACTCTTCAGTGATATTTTTACACCCGCGAAATTAGAAATAATTTGGTACAGAAAATAAAACCGTATACGATATAGGGAATAAGCAAGCCAGTGTAAGGGAGAACATGGCTCAACCGATTAAAGGTCATAACTTTCTAAGTAATACAGACCGATATCACATCAAAGAAGCTAAAGTCTTTTGCATACCTAATAACGCCTTCTATTTTCCATGTTTCTGGGTAGCTGCCGCCATATATGCAACAGACAATAAGATCCCATACCAACAATTAGATATTCACCCTGACATTGAAGGCTACGCTTCAGTTATCGGCTTCTCTCAAGTTTTAGGGGATACCACTCCTGTAAATAGACCCAAAGATGGCAGTGATTACTCTTCCATGGAGAAACTCGAAGATGATCAGTCAGCCGATGCCGGAAAATCTAGAATAGGTAACTGTCTCCGTGAGATGCTTAACACCAACAAGCTCAAAAACTCTGACCCCGTTAAAATTGCGATTAACGACCTAATCGGTGTAATCGGTGAACTTCACGACAATGTTGTGTCTCATTCCAAGGGCATTGGCTTTTCCGTTGCCCAAAGCCACCCATTTTACAAATATAAACAAGGTAGGTTTTTGAGCTTCGCTATAGCTGACAACGGTATTGGGTTTCTTTCTGAGCTAAAAGCGCGCAAGGTAGCGGATATAAATACAGACCAAGAAGCTATTGCTTGGTGTATTGTCAAAAACAACACATCTAAAAGAAAATCTGTTGATGATGAATGGGCTCAACGGGTCCCCAGTGACGCACATGTGAATCCATTTGGCCCACATATCACGACTAAGGATAAAGACAACAACCACCAAGGCTTAGGGCTAGACAAGCTTTGTCAACTAGTCACCAAGTACAAAGGTGAGCTGCGAATTGAATCTGGACGAGCAGCACTTTATGTGGATAATACCGGCGAACATCGCTATAGTGAAATTGATCACGGACAGGATGGCGTATCGATTTCCCTATTGCTCAATGTTGATGAATTTGAAAATCAAGTTCCTGAACAGCCAAGTAAGAAAGTAAAAGAGCTCATGAACAAGTTAAGGAGAAGGTCATGAATATAAAAATTTCTTTTGAAAACAATGATCTAGCATCAAGATCAACTGCCGCAGCAAAACGCGAGCAAGTTATGCCTTATCTTAAAGCAAATTCTGTTGTGAGCTTTGAATTTAAAAATGTTGAGTCAATTTCAGCTTCTTATGCTGATGAGTTGTTTGGAATCCTTACTGAGACATTTGGCTTAACTGCCGTTTCAGACAGAATCAAATTAATAAATTGTAATGATTTTTGTGCAAAGGAAGTTGCTGAAGCAATTTTTCGAAGAGCAGAGCAAGAACAACCACTTATTGTCTGCTAAATTAAGCAATAAAAGCATTACAATCTAACATGAAGAGGCGAAAGTCTCTTTTTTTTCGACTAAAAGAAATCCAAGTCCAGCCTCTAAGGGTGACCAAATCAAAAACAGACAGGCAAAAAAAAGCCCCTGCTAACTAGCAGGGGCTTTAAATAAATGGTGCCGACACCAAGAGTCGAACTCGGGACCTACTGATTACAAGTCAGTTGCTCTACCAACTGAGCTATGTCGGCACAGAAGTGGGGCGCATTTTATGGAGAACTTGCTTCGGGGTCAAGCGTTTCTCACCTATTTTTGCAGTTTTTTTCTAAATAGATTCAATAAGTTAGGGCTAACACTTCAATTAGCCCTAATTTGCCTATTACTTATCAACAACCTTTTCCATTTCATCAATGCTGATGTGGCGTACGTCCTTGCCTTTTACTAGGTAAATCACGTTTTCCGCAATGTTACGGGCGTGGTCACCAATACGTTCTAAAGCGCGCAATGACCAGATGACATTCATCACACGCTTGATTGAACGCGGGTCTTCCATCATGTAGGTAACCATTTCACGCATGGCGCTTTCGTATTCGCGGTCTACTTCTTTGTCTTCTTGGGCCACAGCTAGGGCGGTATCCACGTCTAGGCGAGCAAAGGCGGTTAGGGCGCTTTGGGTCATGCGGCGTACGCGATCACCGATGTGGCGGATTTCCACGTAACCACGAGGGGATTCCCCTTCTTCGCACAATTTCATGGCTAGACGGGCGATTTTGGCACTTTCGTCACCGATGCGCTCTAGGTCATTCACGGCTTTACTGGCGGCGATGATAAGGCGTAAATCACTGGCGGCTGGCTGACGTCGGGCAATAATGCGAGTGCATTCTTCGTCGATGTCGATTTCCATTTGGTTAATGCGTTTGTCAGTAGCGCGTACATTGACCGCTAGTTCGCTATCGGCATCAATTAGTGATTTGATGGCGTCGCCCACTTGCTGCTCAACTAAACCGCCCATTTCTAATAGATGGCTTTTGACGGCTTCTAGTTCGTCGTTGAATTGCTGACTGATGTGATCAGTATGAGCATCGTTTGTTAAATCCATTGTTTTCCCCTTGTGCTATTGCTAGCTGAATCTTTTTTCTGTCGCTTTATGGCCTTAGCTCATAATAAGCGTTAATGGCGCAGCTATGGCGCGGCAAAAATTGTCGAGTATGAGGCGTATATAGATAATACATAACGATTACGAGACAATTTTTAACAAAGCCAGAGCAAGTAAATTAGCTTATATCCCTTACTATTTTGAGCGTTAGCGGCGACGTACTGACAAGGCATATTCATTTTAAGTTTAAGGCGTGTATGAAAAATACATAACGCGAACTCAAAATGGATATAACGCCGTCAGCACGAGTAAGCTAGCTCAAAATTAGCCGTAACGACCTGTGATGTAGTCTTCCGTTTGTTTCTTCTGCGGATTAGTAAACAACTGATCCGTATCGCCAAACTCCACCATGTCACCCATGTACATAAAGGCTGTGTAATCACTCACCCGTGCGGCTTGTTGCATGTTGTGGGTTACGATGGCGATGGTGAAATCGTTTTTCAGCTCGTGTATCAACTCTTCAATTTTTAAGGTTGAAATTGGGTCAAGGGCTGATGCTGGTTCATCTAGCAATAGCACTTCTGGTTTAACTGCAATGGTGCGCGCAATCACAAGACGTTGCTGCTGACCACCGGACATGCCTAGAGCACTTTCGTGTAGACGGTCTTTCACTTCATTCCAAAGTGCAGCGCTTTTTAGTGCCCATTCCACGGTTTCATCTAATTCGCGTTTCTTCTTTATGCCTTGAATACGTAAACCATAGGCGACGTTTTCATAAATGCTTTTTGGAAATGGGTTAGGCTTTTGAAACACCATGCCTACACGACGACGCAATTCAGCCACGTCTACGCCTTTTTGGTAGATGTTTTGGTCATCTAATAATATTTCGCCGTTGATGTTACAACCATCAACCAAATCATTCATGCGGTTAAAGCAACGTAACAACGTTGATTTACCACAACCCGATGGCCCAATGAACGCGGTAACACGTTTTTTAGGGATCACCATGTCAATGCCGTGAAGGGCTTCTTTGTCGCCGTAACTTAAACGAAGGCCGTTCACCGTAAGTGCTGGTACTTCGTTACTTAAATCTAAGTGCTTAGATTCACGACCCATGGCCGACATGTCGATGCTATGGCCTTTTCTTTCAGTTGCTTCTGTCATAATCGTATTCACTATCTTTAAAATTCTGTTTTGTATCAGGAATCATCCTGTACGTTCACCGCTCTTTGCCATCCATGGCTCGCGGTGCAACCCACATGGAAGTGGGAAAGGCCGAAATTTGTCTGGAACAAATTCGGCGAGTGCATCCATGCACGTTACATCTCTAGCGATTTGTATTTTTCACGTAGGTGATTACGGATATAAATAGCTGATAAGTTCAGCAAGGCTATAACTATTACCAGTAATAAAGCGGTGGCGTATACCAGTGGTCGCGCCGCTTCTACGTTCGGGCTTTGGAAGCCTACGTCATAAATATGGAAGCCTAGGTGCATGAATTTTTGATCTAGGTGCAAGAATGGGTAGTTGCCATTTAATGGTAATGTTGGGGCCAATTTCACCACACCTACTAGCATAAGTGGCGCTACTTCACCGGCGGCTCGGGCCACGGCAAGTATCACACCTGTCATCATGGCTGGGCTGGCCATGGGTAAAATCACTCGGCTTAGGGTTTCCCACTTGGTGGCACCTAAGGCTAACGAGCCTTCACGAATGGTTCGAGGAATACGAGCTAACCCTTCTTCGGTGGCCACGATGACAACTGGTAAGGTTAATAGCGCTAACGTAATGGATGCCCACAACAAACCCGACGTACCAAACGTTGGGGAAGGCAGTGCTTCAGGGAAAAACAATTCATCAATGGTGCCCCCTAAAAAGTAAACAAAGAAACCCAAACCAAATACACCATAAACAATAGATGGCACACCGGCTAAGTTGTTTACCGCAATACGAATGATTTTAGTCACAGCGCCTTGTTTAGCATATTCACGCAAGTACACTGCGGCGACAACCCCTAATGGCGTTACCATAATGGCCATTAAGATCACCATTAATACCGTACCAAATATGGCTGGGAACACACCGCCTTCGGTATTGGCTTCACGTGGATCATCCCCTAAAAACTCACCCAGCTTAGAGAAGTAGTGCCCTACTTTTGCAAAAAAGCCCATGCTGTTTGGCTCAAACGCGCGCACCACTTCTTTCATTTCAATGTGAACGGTTTGTCCACCCATTTCGGTTGCGGTGAAGTGATCACGCTCTAAAGAGGCGTATAATTCGTTTAACTTCCCTTGATAACCTTCATATTCTTCGTTTAATGCTTTGCGCTGTGCATCTAGTTCTGCCTCTTGCTCTGGGCCGTAGGCGTTTTCTAATTCGTAAGCACGTTGCTGTAAACGTAGGCGTTCAATTTGATAATTAATGGCACCAATATCATGCTTTTGAATATCTGTGATTTCTTCATGGATCGCTAAAGCACGATCAATTAAGGTTTGGAAGTGACCCCAAGCTTTTGCATGGTCTTTTTTACCATCGGCAACCAATTTGTCGCCTTCGTAAATTTCACCTAAGAAGCCGTAAAAATTACCCCACTCGCGACGCTCTATGGCCATGGCGTTTTCTGGATATGAAACATCAGAAAGGTGATGCTCTAATACCCAGCGGAAGTCACCGCCGTACACATCACGATTACCGACTTTAATCAAAATTCGCTTGGCTTCGGCTGCACCGTCTAATGTGTTTAAACCAATGGCTTTTAATTGAGATTGCGGCACCATTTCGCTGTCGCTGATTTGGCCCATGATAATAGTAGGTTCGTTATCAGGTAATGTGTATGTGGCCTCCATGATTTTACCCGGCCAAAAGTGCACAAGACCTTTTGCCGCGATAAATCCAATTAGGCCTAACACCATAATAATACTGATGGCCACGGCACCGGCGTTTAACCAAATAAACGGCGAGCCTGATTTAATCCACTCTTTTACTGAAACTCTCATGAATTTATCTCCTACAACTGACCGTATTTAGTGCGTAAACGCTGACGTATGGTTTCAGCTGCGGTGTTAAATACAAATGTAAATAAGAACAATACAAAACCGGTTAAGAACAAGATGCGGTAATGGCTTGAGCCCACTTCTGATTCTGGAATTTCCACTGCAATGTTGGCCGCTAAGGTACGCATACCTTCAAAGATATTCATGTCGGTGATTGGTGTGTTACCTGTTGCCATGAGTACGATCATGGTTTCACCCACCGCACGACCCAGACCAATCATTAACGCTGAAAATATACCGGGGCTGGCCGTTGGTAACACCACTTTAATCATGGTTTGCCATGGTGTCGCGCCAAGTGCTAACGAGCCATAGCTTAACGACTTAGGTACGCTGAATATGGCATCTTCTGCGATGGAGAAAATAGTGGGTATAACAGCAAAGCCCATGGCTAAACCAACAATAAGTGCGTTACGCTGGCTAAAGCTCACGCCTAAATCGTTGTTCAACCATGTTGTCATGGAGCCACCAAAAAACAGTTGCTCTAATGATGGGCTAAATTGTATGGCCACATAAACCGCTAAAATAATAACAGGGATAAGTAGTACCGAATCCCAACCGTCGGGCACCGCGTGTCGAATTTTTGCAGGCAAGTTCACCCATGTGAAGCCAAATACCAACATGGATATGGGCACCACTATCATCATGATAAAGATGCCCAGCAAGTTGTTTTCAATAAATGGCGCTAGTGCTAAACCCGCTAAGAAACCTAAGATTACCGTTGGCAATGCTTCCATTAATTCGATAATCGGTTTTACTTTTCGACGCAGTGCTGGTGCCATAAAGTAAGCCGTGTAAACAGCGCCAGCAATGGCTAAGGGTGCGGCCAATAACATGGCATAAAACGCCCCTTTCAAGGTACCAAACACTAACGGTACAAGTGAGTATTTCGGTTCAAAGTCAGACGATGATGATGAGCTTTGCCATGTGTAGGCGGGTTCTTCATAACCTTCATACCACACTTCATCCCACATAGAGGCCCACGAAATTTCTGGATGTTCGTTATCGACTTTGAAGTGGCTGATTTTGCCGTCTTGGGTTTCGATAAGTAAATCTTTTGCGCGCGGGCTAACGGTTAAGTTAACGATTTCGCTATCAACGAGTTTTTCATTATATAAAGTGCGGTGTGCGGTACTATGATAGATAGCAACATGGCCATCTTCACCCGCCACAAAGAACCCTTTACGGCGTTGTTCGGATGTAATGGCGTTGACTTGCCCTTCGCCCATTTCAAATTGACGTACTTGCTGCAAACGCCACTTGCCTTCTTTACGCGCCATAAACCACTGGCTAATTTGACCGGTGCTGGTGCCAATTAATAATGAGTTTTCACCAAGAAGCATATCTAAGCTAGTGATCACGCCCACTTCATCGAGGGTGACGGTTTGTTCTAGTGTGCCGCTATCCAAATTCACCACGTGCATTAAGCGTTGATCCGCCAGCACAAACATCCAGTTCATGCCTTGGTCTATTTCTACTTGGTTAATGGTGCCAGAAATATTAGGCAGGCTAACAGGCTCGGCTTCGAGCACTACTTCGTCGCTTAGAAAATCCACTTCTTTATTGAAGCGGGTAATGTATAGCTCCCCTTGAGCATCAATTGCTGCAAGTACTAATGCGTCTTCGCCATCACGCATGCTGATGTTGTTTACTTGGGTTGGGGTATCAAATAACGAAAGCGGCTCATCACCGTATGGGAAATCCACTTTAGGGGTAATTAAGCGCACATCATTAGGGTAGGTAATACGGTAGTTATGTTTTGCGATTAAGGCGTCACCGTCCTGATTCACAAATGCCATGGTGCGCGAGGCTTGGGTGTTAATGTCGAACGCTTTGATTTCGCCTTGTAACGGCAAACGGTATTCTTTGATGGTTTCGCCAGTGGTCACACCAAAGAAGGTAAATTGGCCATTTTCTTGGATACGCAAACCCACTTCGGCTTGCTCTTCCATGGCTAATAATAAAGTTGGTGATTGGCTTTGACTACCAGGAAGTACGTATTCATTACGTTTTTCCACATCTGCTGGCACAAACATGGGGGCTACTTCATAAAGCAAATAAAAGAATATTAACAGCACGGCACCAATGATGCTTAAACCGCCAACGGCAATACCACTTTTTGCAAACTGGTCTTTAAATGCACGGGCTTTGCGATGGCGTCGCAAGGCGGGCGTGTCAAAATCTATATCGGGTGCTGTTGGCGTACTCATATTTCGCTGTCACTTTCATTCGCTAAAACGGGCGCTATTGTAACGGCAAGCGCCCGTGATATACATATTTGTTTACTACTGATACACAAGCGGGGGATAAATCCCCCGAAGTGTTTGACTGATTTTAATCAAGCTTATTGATTAAAGGCCAAGCTTTTTAAGTGTCTTTTCAACTACTTTAGCAGGTAGTGCGATGTAACCATCTTTATCCACAATGCCTTGACCTTGTTGAGACATGATCATTTTAATGAACTCACGCTCGATTGGGGCCAATGGGCTGTTTGGCTTTTTGTTTACATACACGTACAAGAAGCGAGAAAGTGGGTAAGCACCCGTTACTGCGTTTGCAGGTGTTGCTTCAACATACTTACCGCCTTTCTTAGAAAGTGGTACCGCTTTAACACTAGAGGTTCTGTAACCCATACCTGAGTAGCCAATACCGTTCACAGAAGTCGATACTGATTGAACAACAGAAGCTGAACCCGGTTGCTCTTTCACAGTGTTTTTGAAGTCACCTTTACACAGGGCCACTTTTTTGAAGTAACCATAAGTACCCGATACAGAGTTACGACCGTATAGTTCTACTTTTTTGTTTGCCCAAGAACCAGTCAAACCAGCATCTCCCCAAGTAGAAACGTCTTTCGCTGTACCACACTTACGGGTACGAGAGAAAATAGCGTCTACTTCTTTAATGGTAAGACCTTTCACTGGATTATCTTTGTTTACGAATACCGCAAGCGCATCGATAGCAACAGGAATAGCCGTTGGCTTGTAGCCGAATTTGTTTTCGAAAGACTCAATTTCTTTGTCTTTCATTTTACGGCTCATTGGGCCTAGGTTTGATGTACCTTCAGTCAGAGCTGGTGGCGCAGTTGAAGAACCGGCCGCTTGAATTTGAATGTTCACATTTGGGTATTGGCGCTTAAATTCTTCCGCCCAAAGGGTCATCATGTTAGCTAGGGTATCTGAACCCACACTGGATACGTTACCCGATACACCGCTGGCTTTTTTGTAGGTTGGAATCTCAGCATCTACTGCTGCAACAGCCGGCAGGCTAAGAGCGCTGGCTACTAGGCTTACCGAGGCTAAAAGCTTAGTTAGTTTCATTTGCTTGTCTCCTTTTGGAGTTAATCGCTTTATGGACGCTGCCTAATATATTTCACAAATATGACATTAATGTTACAGCCTGTCATAAAACTGAAATCATTAAAAATGGCACATTACGCCTAATAAAAACGCGCAAAGCACCATGTTTGCTCACCGTAACCACTCACAAGACACCCCAATAACACTAAACACAGGTATAATGCGGCCAATTTTCTTCATTAGTTATGTCATGAATTCATTACAGTTGCGCATTGAAGCTCTAATTCGACAAATTGGATTAGGCACCCGTTACCTTAGTTTAGTTTTAGTAATTGTCACGGCACTGGTTGTCGCCCTTAGGTATTTGTTTAATTGGGCTCCCATTGCACTACAAGAAATCATGACTTACTTACACGCCGGTTTGTTTATGCTGGGCGCTGCCTATACCTTGCAACAAGAAGGGCATGTACGAGTTGATGTGTTCTACCAACATATGAGCGAACGCAAAAAGCACTGGATCAACCTTTTTGGTACGTTGTTTTTACTGCTGCCCACCTGTATTTTCATTTTTGTTATTTGCCTACCTTATGTACAAAGCAGCATCGAAATGAACGAAAGCAGCATCGAAGGTAACGGCCTGCCTTATTTATTTGTATTGAAAAGCTTACTACTCATATTACCTGTGCTGCTTTCACTGCAGGGCATAGCGTTCATCATTCAACACGGCCTCGCCCTTAAAAGCATGAATCAAGCGGAGGGCCAATAACATGGAACTTATGCCTTTTGTCATGTTTATTGTGGTATGTGGTGTGCTAATGCTGGGCTACCCTGTGGCGTTTACCCTATCAGGGGTAGCGTTGATATTTGCCCTACTAGGTACGCTCACCGGCCAATTTGATACTGCATTTTTAGAAGCCCTGCCAAATCGCCTATTTGGCATTATGGGTAACCAACTGCTGATTGCGGTGCCCTTGTTTGTATTTATGGGAATCATGCTAGAAAAGAGCAAAATTGCTGAGAACCTGCTTAAAACCATGGGGGGCTTGTTCGGCACCATGCGTGGCGGTTTAGCTATATCGGTGATTCTGGTGGGCATGTTACTGGCGGCTAGCACCGGTATTATCGGAGCCACGGTAGTTACCATGGGTGTGATTACCTTGCCTACCATGCTGAAAAACAATTACAGCCCCTCTTTAGCCACTGGCACCATTTGCGCAACAGGCACACTGGGACAAATCATCCCTCCTTCTATGGCGCTTATTTTACTGGCAGACGTGCTTTCTAGTGCTTATCAACAAGCCCAGTTAAAAATGGGGATTTTTAGCCCTGAGACTGTTTCTGTGGCGGACTTATTCATGGGGGCCATTATTCCCGGATTGCTATTAGTATTGGGCTACATAGCTTACGTTGTAGTATTGGCATGGCTTAAACCTGAAACCGCCCCTGCCATGACTCAAACTGATGAAAAAGCCTCATGGATAGATGCCATTAAACAAGTGGCTCCACCTTTATTGCTGATCATTGCAGTACTTGGCAGTATTTTAACGGGCATTGCTACCCCCACCGAAGCCGCAGGGGTTGGCGCTATCGGGGCCACTCTATTAGCCTTTCTAAATAAAAGCTTATCTATCAAGCAGTTAAAAGAAACCATGGATGGCACCTTAAATGTCAGTGCTATGGTATTTATGATTTTCTTTGGGGCGGCAATTTTCTCACTAGTGTTTCGTGGCTATGGCGGTGATGAATTAGTTGAAGGTTTCTTCCATGACATGCCCGGTGGTGTGATTGGTGCCACCATCGTCGTAATGGTGGTGATCTTTTTCTTAGGCTTCATCTTAGACTTTATTGAAATCACCTTTGTGGTAGTACCCATTGTGGCACCAGTGTTATTAGCCATGGGCCTAGACCCTGTATGGCTAGGCATCATGATTGCCATTAACCTGCAAACCAGCTTTTTAACCCCACCGTTTGGCTTTGCATTGTTCTACTTACGCGGTGTAGCAGGAGATACAGTTAAAAGCCTAGAGATCTACAAAGGGGTATTGCCTTTTATCGCCATACAATTATTGGTACTGGTTCTACTTGCTTGCATACCAGAACTGGCCACTTGGCTTCCGGATCAAATTTACGGATAACCCTAACACCTGCCGGCAACATGGCGCTCATTAACGACACAGGGGCCTTAAAATTTGTCCGAACACTCAGTTTACTTGTATTAAAACCTTAACAAAGGTAAAACAAGCTTAACTAATAAATATAATAAGACGTCTTATGAATCAGTACACAGAAGACACACCGCTACCTAATGGGCGACTCACATTACGAGTTATTCCTACCCATGCTGACTGCAACGCCTCGGGAGATATATCCGGTGGCTGGGTGCTTAACACCATGGATACCGCCGCTGAAGACACCGCCCGCATGATATCAAAAGGTCGCGTGGCCATGGTTGCCAGTGAGCCTACGGCCTTTTTATCTCCCGTTAAAATGGGCAATGCCATTTGTTGCTATACCAAGGTGAAAGAGATTGGTCGCTCATCTATCCATGTGCAAGTGGAAGTGTGGAGCCAAAACACCTACTACGACGAACTAACAAAGGTATGTGAATCCACCTTTGTATATGTGGCTAAAGATGAAAATGGGCGTATTAGGGCTGTGCCGCAGGATTAGCGAGTAGATTGTCTTTTGATTAAGTCAGCTGAAGCCAGAAGTACACTTGTTCTATCAACTCAATTCAATATAATCCCCTTCCTTTGAAATACAGAGGTAAGGGATTGATGCCGTATTTACTTTTTATTGCTCTACTGTTTGCTTATACCTCTAATACACACGCCAATGCATTTGGTATTTCTGAGCTAAAGCCTTATGAGACTTGGTTAGAAGTTGGGTTTTCAAATCAAGACTCTACAACAACCCATGGATCTGAACTTCGCTATGGCCAATCCAGTAATTATCAGGCGCCCAGCATTAATTATATAGATACAACAGAAACACCCAAGCTCATTGAACGTCAAGCTTTTACCATAGCAAGAGCCTTTACAAAGCAGTTTGATCAAACATACACCCCTATCATTGGCTTAACGTATCAAGAAATTAACCAAGAAACGGGTCATCCCAATTTCACATACACAGATTACGATTATGTTGAGTCAGCTACTTATTTAACCAAGCTGAGTGTGGGTGCTTCATTGTCAAATAAATCAAACCTCAATTATTCGTCATTTCTATTTACTCAACAATCAAACAACTCCTTTAATGTACGCAATCAATCTGGAATTGAGTTTGGTATTCGATATAAAAATTTATTTGATATCGCAGATAACAAACTGAATGTTATTGCTACTTATTTTGAGAAAAGTACTCATACCTCAGGAGGCCATAGCCTTACCATTGAGAACAACAGTTTGTTCACAATCAATCACCTTTTAAAGTTTGATGTGAAGGCATCACTTACCTATAAATCAAATGAGAGCAATAGAAATTTTTATTCTGGTGTTATTTATAGTACTGAGTTAATTGATCCAGAGGCACTTACCGATGAAAACGGAATTATTGCGTACGAAGAATTATATGGAGGGGAGCCTCAGCTAATCGTTTCTGAATATTCAACTACATACGATTATATCTATTCTTACGGCGCCAGTTTTTATTTCCAACCCTTCCAAAATATTAGTTTTAAATTGAGTGCTGAAAAGAATCTAGTTGAAGGCACTCGTGACCAATCAAGTATTTTTAATATCAATCAAGAAGTGATAGGGCTTTCCTTGGTAAGTTATTTTTAAATAAAAACGAGAGCTAGTTTCTTAAAGTGACTGTCCTATTTATAAGTGTGCGCGAAATAAATATCCCCTGATAACGCCTCGCTTATCTTTTGATGGTACGTAAACTCTTTTCCATTGTCAGCGGTTATTGTGCACACAACCTCTTTTGTAAGACATGAGTAATGAAATCGTCGCGCGAGTAACATCTTCTACACTCTTACTGTTTACTTGTGCGAAAACAGTATGCTTCGTGACTCTTTCAACGATTGTGACTAACGCGCCACTGTGACCTTTACCAATAACGGTATTGATTTCCCAGTCACCAATGCGTGATTATTCATCAACAATACTGGGCCTATCCTCTATACTCACCCAGCTCTTAATCTGACCCCGCGTTGATTTTCCGTTACGGCGCTTACCCTGTTGTCACAGGTGTTTATATAAATCCCCACCAGCATATTTGTCGGCCCAAACATGAAGGTATATTGTTTCATAATTGATGATCTGTTCTTTCTCATATAGTAACCATCCTGATATTTTTTCAGGGCTCCATTCTATCTAGAGCTTAGAATTAATGAGATCCTTCATTGTCTTGGTTATCTTTGTTGGCTTTGATGCGTTTTTAGCCCTCAAGCCACCGAGGGTTCGAGCCTGAATAGGGAGGTGCCCCTTTTACCCTGTATTGCGAGCCTGTTCTCTGCTTACCGTCAATTAGCTCACTCCAATACAGTCAGCTATCACTCTTTAACTACAACCCATTTTCTTTAGTGCTGAAATCTGGCATTGTTACTCATAGGTTAGCTCTCATCATTGCTCATCTCTTGCCGGAGAAAAATAATAGAGATTACCTTCAGCTAGCCTCTTCTTCTACCGGTGTGAATGATGAACTTCAGATTTGAATCCGCGTTATACTAAAGGGAAAAGATATGAATAAAATATTATTGTGTCTACTGCTTGTTGCTGCACATGTAAAAGCGAGTGATGTTAATAATGTAATGCACTACGGAGCAGTTCCAAACGACGGGGCTGATGACACGCCTGCTTTTGTAAGTGCAATATCGAATTCAAACGGTGTTGTGTATATTCCAGCTGGGGAGTATAACTTGTCTTCACAGCTAAGATTTACAGGCTCAGTTCAGGCGTTAAAGGGAGATGGCATGGGAGTGTCTCGTTTAATATGGGAGTCTGGGAATGGAGTATATTTTAAACCACCTGTTGGTTATAAAGGTGTTGCCTTATTGCAAGGAATATCTCTAATTACACAAGCTTCTGATTCTGGTAATGCATTTCATTATAATGGTCTTAATAATGTTTCAAATCAGATTGTAAACCCAAGGACTAAAGCAAAATTAGTTATCAGAGACATTGAATTAAATGGATACAGTTCTCAAGCTGCTTCTGGGTGGAACAGAGGGGCTATTATTGACGAGTCTTTAGGAGTTATTGTTAGCGGCTTTCGTTTTGGCGGGCAAGTTGCTCCATTGGATCGGCCTATGAGTGATGTCGCTATTTGGATGAGGGGAAAGGGAAAACCAGTTGAAGTTACTATGTCAGATGTATCTGTCTATCATACAAAACATGCGATTTTAGTAAAAGATCATGAGGGCTTATTTATTGAAAATGCTAACTTAGTAGCTGTTGATTTTGGTGTTCAGATGGAAACTGATGTGGAAGGAACAAAACCTCAGCTTAATATTAGTGATTCTCATATAAATTGTAGAGTAGCATGTGTTGTAACCAATGATATTAATGATATCAGTGTTAAGAATAACTTATTTTATCTTCGAAGTTCAGCAGAGAAAAATGGATTTGGAGTAAAATTAACTGGTTTAGGAAAGCGCTTTATCATTTCTGGAAATATTTTTGCTTCCACTTCTTCTCTTCGGAACTTTGATGCCGTTTACTCTACGGGAAGCTATGGTTTAATCAGCAACAATGTTTTCAATAATGGTAATAGAGGAACATCGGTATGGCTGGGAAATGGTAGTGACCAAGTAAGAGGAAGCGGGAATCTTTGTAATAGTTGCGGTGATCGCTTCCTTAATTGGGGGGCAGCTTCGAATAGAATTAAATTTGATAATTAGTTCTATAAAATATCATCGTGTTATATGAGCGCTGTCTTTTTTGATAAAGTACTCTAAGAAATATAAGTTACCCTATTTTTAGTTAGGCCTCTAAAGTGATAATAAAAAACCGGCCCCTTTCTGAACTGCACCCCATAAGCTGGACGCTTAACCCACCTTTTGGGTGTTTTTATGACCAAGTACAGTAAACACATTAAACTCACTGCCGCTAGAAAATATCTTACGTCGAATGACTTACCAGAAACGATCAATAATTCAGACACCCAGTACACCAAGCAAAGCTGGCATTAGATTTGAGATGAAAGCCCTCTATTTGGTAAGGCTTAGCAAGCCACCAAAACCTGAGCCATGGGCGGTAATCGGTCCTAGTATCAAGTTTGAAGTGCGACAATAACCATCAAACCCCATAGTACATTTCATCAGGTGTTTTGCAGTTGAACCGCTTCCTCGGCCGACTGTTAATTTGTGCTGCGATCTGATCGCAGCGTTGCTGAGTTATACTAGCCATACTCTCAGTCTTTGGTAAGTACTGGCGAATCAGTCCATTCACGTTTTCATTACTGCCTCGCTCCCAAGAATGATAATCGAACAACGTTCTAATCCAAATAAGGCTGCGGTGGCTTTAGCCAGCCTGCTTGCGAGGTTAATTTGAACATTGCTACAGAAAAACGAAATGTATCAAATTAAAGTGTAGGAAATTATATTTTTAAACTTTCAATCTTAAGTTGTGCACTAAAGATGAACTAGCGGTTAATCCGCCTCAACCCAAGCCTGGTTAAGACAAGGTTTTAAAAAACGAGTGAGTGTTTTAGACAGTTAAGCGCGGACCTCATCTAGGGCCTGAAATAATATTTTCCACAAATAGCGCTCGAATATATATCAGTGAAACTGCAATCTTATGTACAAAAAATTGATTAGCAATAATTAGGGTAAAAATTCTTCCCAAGAATTGCATTTGACTTGACACTTACTGGGCGTCCATACGTATCTTTTTAATTTTCCTTTAACTTACTGCATCCATATAAACTCTATTATAAAAACAGGAGCTGATAGCTCCCATTTTTGATCAATTTTTAACTAACATCAGTCACGCGCATTCAAATACGCTTGCTCTGAAATTTTGTGATACTCCACCACATTATCTCGATACGCTTTATAAGACTCGTACACCTTTTTGCTCATTGGGTCTTTAGCGGCCAGTTCATCCAATACTTCGGTTGAGAGTCCTTCTAATTTTTTAAGTACTTCATTTGGAAAGGCACGTAGTTGTACGCCGTGTTTTTCAACTAAGTCTTTTAGTGCTTGGTTATTACGGGCCGTGTATTCATCCAGCATGTCTTGGTTAGCCGCACGTGCAGCCACTTTAACAATGGCTTGCAAGTCTTTTGGCAATGTTGCAAATGCATCTTTATTAATGGTGTATTCCATCATTGAGCCCGGCTCGTGCCAGCCCGGGTAGTAGTAGTATTTAGCTGCTTTGTGTAATCCAAAGGCTAGGTCATTGTATGGGCCAACCCATTCCGTTGCGTCGATGGCACCCGTTTGCAATGCGGTAAATAATTCAGCTCCCGGTAATGTCACAGGTGTGCCGCCAGCACGTTGCAGCACTTCACCACCTAAGCCCGGAATGCGCATTTTTAAGCCGTCTAAGTCTTTTAGGTTGTTGATCTCTTTATTAAACCAGCCCCCCATTTGTACGCCAGCATTACCACCGGATAACGGAATTAGGTTAAATGGTGCGTAGACTTCTTCCCATAGCTCTAAACCGCCGCCGTATTGAATCCAGCCATTCATTTCTTGTGCGGTTAAGCCAAACGGTACGGATGTAAAAAACTGTGCCGCAGGTGATTTACCTTTCCAGTAATAAGCACCACTGTGACCCATTTCTGCGGTGCCGCGAGATACCGCATCAAATACTTCTAGTGCAGGGACTAACTGACCTGCACCGTATACTTTAATTTGCAAACGGCCGTTTGACATGTCTTTTACCATGTCAGCGAATCTTTCTGGGTTTGTACCAAGGCCCGGAAAGTTTTTCGGCCAGCTGGTGACTAACTTCCATTTAAAGACTTGTTGTTCTGCCGCTTTGCTTGTTCCGGCTTGGTTTTCTTTTTCACCGCAGGCCATTAGCATCATGCTAAGTGCTAGGGTGAATATTAATTTTAGTTTCATTGATCACTCCATTTTTTAATTTTATATTTTTTTAATTCAATTTTTTGTACGTGATACGCTTAACGGGGATGCAAAGCGCTATTATTTTTAAATTCTATTTTTTGAAGATCTATAAATTCACATAACTGTCGCGAGCAAATCACAAATCAAGAGAAGCGTTTCTGAGGCAGCCTAGGCAAATATTTGTTTTGGCGAGGCCCGTAGCAGCGCTACGTAACGAGTCAAAAGAAATATTTAACGCCCCATAGGCAACGTAAGTAGCTTCCACTCTAATGAGAAAGCGTAAACGAGGCCGCAAGTACCAGGCATTTTTTCGCAAGCAAACGCAGTGTAGTTTTCCTACATGAGTATTGCGCGCGAAAAAATAACGCCGTAATTGCAACGTAGTTAGCTTTCTAAGCGTCCATCGGTTTAAGGTTTGCATACGCTGCAACCAACCACTTAGTCCCATCAAAATCAAACGACACCTGCAAACGGGACTGGGCCCCTTGCCCTTCCATATCTAATATGACCCCTTCGCCAAATTTTTCATGCCATACTTGTTGGCCCACGCTAAAACCTGTGGCTTCTTTTGCGCTTTGTGTGCCAAAGTAATTAGACACTGGCTTTTTAACGGTGCTTTTTAAGCGCACTTCTTGCAGATATTCTTTTGGTATTTCACGAATAAAACGCGACGGCGAGTTAAAGGTTTCTTGCCCGTGTAGGCGACGGCTTTCGGCGTAAGTCAGTACCAGTTTTTCCATAGCTCGTGTGATGCCTACGTAACATAAACGGCGCTCTTCTTCTAAACGCTGAGGATCGTCCGCTGACATTTTATGGGGGAACAAGCCTTCTTCTACACCTGCTAAAAACACAAGCGGAAACTCTAGGCCTTTAGCGCTGTGCAATGTCATCATTTGTACGCTGTCTTCAAATTCGTCCGCTTGTGCGTCTCCGGCATCTAAGGCCGCTTGGTCTATAAACGCGGCTAACGGTGAAGAGTAGGTAACAATGTCCTCCCCTTCTTCTGGGATTTGTTCTAGGGCTTCTGGGTCAAAACTTTTCGCCGCGGTAACCAGTTCGTCTAAGTTTTCTAAACGTGCTTGGGCTTTTTCGCCTTTTTCTTTTTGATGGTGCTCGATCAAACCACTGTGTTGCACGACGTGATCCACTTGTTCATGTAGCTCAACATTTTGTGTGCCTACTTCCATCTCGTCCAGTAGCTCTTCGAACTTACTTAGTGATGTAGCGGCTCTTGGTGTCACCAGCTTTTGGCGAATGGCTTGCTCTAGGGCTTGCCATAGCGATGTGCCATTTTCACGGGCTATCGAGCGCAACTGTTGTACGGTTTTTTCGCCAATGGCGCGCGCTGGCACGTTAATCACTCGTTCAAGGGCGGCGTCATCATGGCGATTCAGCAGCAAGCGTAAATAAGCCATGGCATTTTTGATTTCTAAGCGATCGTAGAATCGTTGACCGCCATAAATGCGATACGGCAAATTAGCGCGAATAAAGGCTTCTTCTATGACGCGGGATTGTGCATTAGAGCGATACAAGATGGCGCAGTTCTCATAGCGTTTTTCTGGGTTGGCGTTTTTCCATGTTTCAATTTCATCACAAATAAAACGGGCTTCGTCTTGCTCGTTAAACGCGCTGTACAATGAAATGGGTTCCCCCGCTTCATCTTCTGTCCATAACTTTTTACCAAGGCGCGAGGGGTTGTTATCAATCACTGCGTTGGCTGCATTCAATATGTTGCTGGTGCTGCGATAGTTTTGCTCCAGCTTGATTTGCTGGGCACCAATAAAGTCTTTGGTGAATTGCTGAATATTTTCGATGCGCGCACCACGCCAACCATAAATAGATTGATCATCATCACCCACCGCCATAACCGGTACAACATTACCAGCCAGTACTCTGAGCCATGCGTATTGAATGCTGTTGGTATCTTGAAACTCGTCCACCAAAATATAACGAAAACGATTTTGATATTGTGCCAACACACTGGGTTGGTTTAACCAAAGCTCGTGTGCACGTAATAACAGTTCAGCAAAATCCACCATGCCTGCTCGCTGGCAGGCTTCTTCGTAGGCCCCATAAATAGTGACCATAGTTTGTGCCCATTCGTCATTAAATGGCTGAATGTGGGCGGCTCTTAAGCCTTCGTCTTTTTGACCATTGATGTACCACTGGGCTTGTTTTGGCTGGTAGGTGTTTTCGTCAATATTTAATGAACGCACGATTCGTTTGATTAAGCGCAGTTGGTCGTCGCTATCAATTACTTGAAAATTCTCGGGCAGGTTCGCTTGTTGCCAATGGGTTCTGAGCAGTCGATGCGCCAATGAGTGAAAAGTACCGATCCACAAATGACGGGGGCTGATACCCGTTAGCTCTTCAATACGATGGCGCATTTCTTTGGCGGCTTTATTGGTAAACGTCACAGCCAGAATAGAGCCTGGGCTAATGTGTTCAATCTGCATTAGCCACGCAATTCGATGCACCAGTACTCGGGTCTTACCCGAGCCCGCGCCCGCTAATACAAGCTGATGATTTAGTGGCGAGGCCACTGCATCGCGCTGTTCTGGGTTTAGCCCATCAAGTAATTCTGTAACGTCCATAAATACATGTCTTTTAAATGTGCGGGCATTATATCTGAGGGGCGTGCAGGTTGCAGGTCTATATCATGATTCATAGTAATAACAGTTCAGAACACAAATCACTTTAGGCTATACTTGCCCCAAATCTTGTTCCGAGCCCACTGTGCCTACTCAAAACCCTTTTATTGATCATATTCGTCAAGCCATGCCTTCTATGCGTAAATCAGAGGTAAAGGTTGCTGAGTACGTATTAGGAAATGTGGATGCGGTTATTCATATGCGTATTGTGGATCTAGCCCAAGAAGCGCAAGTGAGCGAACCCACCATTGTGCGTTTTTGTCGCGCCCTTGGCTTAAACGGTTTTCAGGCATTTAAAGTACGCATGGCACAGAGCAATACGGTACACCATAGCCTTGGTCAGTTTGCCATTGCCGAAGACGATACCAGTTCGGATATCATCAAAAAGATTTTTGATACCAGTATTAATCAGATCATCAACACCCGTAATTTTTTAGACTCGCAACAAGTATCTGCCGCGGTTAATGCGATGAATATTTCAAAACGGGTTGAGTTTTACGGCTTTGGCGCTTCTGGTGCGGTAGCCATGGATGCCATGCATAAGTTTTTCCGTTTACAGTTTTCCACCGTGGCGTATTCAGACCCACATATGCAATGCATGTCCGCTGTTACGTTAAATAAAAATGATGTAGTGGTGGCCATTAGCCAAAGTGGCCGCACTAAAGATTTATTACACGCCATGGTAATTGCGCAGCAACAAGGTGCCCATGTCATTAGCTTATCACCACCGAATACTCCTGTAGCCGACTTAGCGGATCTGCCCATTCATGTGGATATAAATGAAGACACTGATGTGTTTACCCCTATGACGTCTCGAATTGCTCATCTATTAGTCATCGACTGTTTAGCTGTCGGTGTAGCCCAACGTAAAGGCCCTGAATTCGATGAGCACCTAGCAAAAGTAAAAAATAGCATTAGTTCGTTACGCCACAACGAAAAGAAGTAGTACTTTCTTCCCAACAAAACTCATTGTTTTATATTAATTTTTCATTAATTGACCATTTGACCATATTTAACAATTGTTTTTTTATTGGTTGTTTGTCATGCTGATGTCACCTTTTCAAATAACAATAAGCCGTCATAAGACAGGTAATCAAAGGGTGTATCATGGAAGCAGCTGAAATCATCAAAGATAAAACAAGTGAAGAACTTGTTAATTTTGATACGCAAGGAAACCTCGTTGTGTGCAAAAAAACCGAAGCCAGCGCTAAACTGGTTGCTCGACGAGCTATCGAGGCCCACCTTGAACGCAAACAAATGCAATTGGACGATTACTGGGATATGGACGACTAATCAATAGTCGAATATTCAAACCATGATTAAGCCCGAATTGTTCGGGCCTATCATATGTATTAAGCCAACAAATGCTCTCGCAAGTCTTGCAGCACTTCAATACTGTTGGGTTTCACCCCGCGCCAGATCTCAAAACTTACCGCCGCTTGCTCCACCAGCATTCCCAAACCATCAATGACTTTTTCGGCCCCTTGTTGCTGGGCCCACTGTAAAAATGGTGTGAGTTCTTTGCCGTACATCATGTCGTACACACAGGTATGTTGTGCAATCACAGCATCTGGTAATGGAGGTAGCTCTCCCGCTAGGCTGGCAGACGTGCCATTGATAATTACATCAAATGGTTCGGTTAATTCGTCAAAACCCTTGGCCTTAATGTCACCGTATTCTTCAAAGCTATTGGCTAATAGTTGGGCTTTTTCAAAGGTACGATTCACAATGGTAATGCTTTCTGGTGCTTGTTCTAAAAACGGCTGTAAGATGCCACGCACCGCACCACCAGCGCCAATGACTAATAGTTTTTTTCCGGCAATATCTACTTTTTGGTTCATGACTAAATCACGAACGAGTCCAGCACCGTCTGTATTATCTCCCATGATGGTGCCGTCTTCTTGCAGCACCAAGGTATTAACCGCCTCTGCGGTTTGCGCCCTTGGCGTTAAACTATTGGCAAGTTGGTAGGCTTTTTCTTTAAACGGTACGGTTATATTTAAACCGCGACCATGTCCTTTAAAAAAGTCTTTTACCGCTGGCTCAAACCCTTCTGTGGGTACCAGCATGGCGCTGTAAACCAAATCTTGCTTGGCTTGCTCTGCAAATTTTGAATGTATAGTTGGGCTTTTACTGTGGTTGATGGGGTTGCCCATCACAGCGTATAAGTCGGTCACTCAACAGGCCTCTGTCACTTGTAGTGTATATTGTATTTGCATTATTTGAGCCAATCTTTTTTCACTAGAAAATCAGTGTAGAGTTTGGCTTCTGGTGTACCCTCTTCAGGGTGCCAATTATAATCCCAATGCACTTCCGGCGGTAATGACATTAATATGGATTCCGTACGACCACCGGTTTGTAATCCAAAAATAGTGCCTCGATCGAACACCAAATTAAATTCCACATAGCGACCACGACGATAACACTGAAACTTACGCTCACGCTCACCAAAAGGTGTGTCTTTGCGTTTGGCCATTATAGGACGATAAGCTTTTACATAGTGGTCACCTACACTTTGCATAAAGGCAAAGCTTTCATCAAAGCCCTTCTCACTTAAGTCATCGAAGAATAAACCGCCCACACCACGGGGTTCATCCCGGTGTTTTAAATGAAAGTAATCGTCGCACCAGTTTTTGTATTTTTCATACACCCCTGCACCAAATGGATCGCAGGCATCTTTAGCGGTTTGATGCCAAGCTTGTACATCTTCTTCAAAACCGTAATACGGAGTTAAATCAAATCCGCCGCCAAACCACCAAACCGGTTCTTCCCCTTCTTTTTCTGCTACAAAAAAGCGCACATTTGCGTGACTGGTTGGCACATATGGATTGTACGGGTGAATCACTAGACTCACACCCATGGCTTGGAAACTACGACCGGCTAATTCAGGGCGATTTGCCGTGGCACTGGCAGGCAATTGGGTTCCAAACACATGAGAAAAGTTTACGCCGCCTTTTTCAATGACTTTTCCGTTTGCCATAACCCGTGTGCGACCTCCACCCCCTTGCTCGCGAGTCCAGTTTTCTTCAACAAATTCTGCCCCGCCATCTTCTGCGGCTAATTGCTGACAAATGTCATCTTGTAGAGCCAATAAATAGGTTTTTACGGCTTCAATATTGATCATGATTATCCTCGAATAACGCGCCCAGAGCGTAAATCAATAATACGACTAGGAGCATTTGCCAAACCCACTGGGCCTTGCAATATAAAATCTAAATAAGGGCCTAATACGGCTCTGGCTTGAACGGCACATCTAACGGTTGGTTTACCAGAAAAATTGGCCGATGTAGAAACTATGGGGCCACCAAATTCAGTACACAGTTGTTGCACCAAAGGGTGGGAACTTACTCTAATGGCCACGGTATCAAATTGCCCGTGCACCAATTGCGGGACACGATGTTGATGGGGCACAAGCCATGTGACCGCGCCGGGCCAGCTGTCGGACATTTTTTGAATATCTTCAGCACAACAAGTAGATAACAAAAATTCAAACTGTTTGATGTCGGCGGCCACTAGGATTAAACCCTTGTGGGCATCGCGGCGTTTTATTTGAATGATGCGCTCTAACGCTTCAATATTAAATGGGTCACAGCCAAGCCCCCACACGGTTTCAGTTGGGTAGGCGATTACCCCTGAGGCTTTTAAAATATGACTTGCTTGATAGATTGGCCAGCGCATGTTGATTGTTTTATACAAAAGAGTGCGCAAGGTACTGCAGCTTTCCTTTTCTTGCAAGTATACACCTAGCTCTTCATGTACATGCCTTGCTCTTGATTCAATAAACCAGCTAACTCCATTTCCATTAGCACCATACTCAATTCACTGACGTTCAACTGGGTCTTACTTACCAAGCTATCCATATCTAGGCCGTCATAATCCAGCGCATTGAACACTTTTAGCTGATCACCTTGCAGGTTAGATTGCACACTATTAAATTGCTCTATTGATTTACTCCCCTTGGAACCCCCGTCATGACTGACCATGGGGTTGAGTTCTTCTAAAACTTGCTCGGAAGTTTCAATTAATCGTGCCCCTTGGCGAATTAAATAATGACACCCAGCTTTTTGCGGATTGTGAATGGCACCGGGTACCGCCATCACCTCTCGGTTTTGCTCAAGTGCCTGCCTTGCTGTGATCAACGAGCCGCTTTTAAGCGTAGCCTCGATCACTAATACTCCTAAACTCATACCACTAACAATTCGGTTACGCCTAGGAAAGTGCCCCTTCATGGCAGGAGCTCCTAATGGAAATTCGCTGACCAACGCGCCATTTTGAGCAATATCTTCAGCTAAACGGGCATGGGATTTTGGGTATATTTTGTCGATGCCTGTTCCTAACACCGCGATGGTAGCCCCTTGTGCATCTAACGCCCCTTGATGGGCTAATGCGTCCACCCCTTTTGCTAAACCACTGGTGATCACCAGTCCCGCTGTAGCTAATTCGTTGGCAAAATCATAAGCCTGTTGTCCTCCACTGGAAGTTGGGTAACGGCTGCCCACCAATGCTACTTGCTCCAAAGAGAGAATATCTATATTTCCTTTTACAAATAACAAAGGCGGTACTGAAGCAATTTGTTTTAATTTCTCTGGATAAGCTTCGTCTTCCGACGTCAGTAAATATTGATTTGCTTGCAGCTGCCAATTAAGTGCTTGCTCAACTGCTTTGGCGGGTTTATTGGGTGGGTGCTGTAACAAGAACTCCCGACAGGACTTATTAATACCCAACTCGGTCTGCTGCTCTTGAGTGTATTGGTAAACCATTTGCGCCGTGACATTTTGCTCAAACAGTTTTTGAAAGAATTTGGGGCCTAAACCGGGCACCAAGGCTAGGTTGATCCAAGCCTCTTTTTGCGTTGTTCTATCCATGAACTGACCGCTTCATTTTCTTGAGTAATAAAAAAAGCCTTTGGTTACTTTAACCAAAGGCTTTCAACGGGACATCAGAAAATGGTCTGATTATTGAGGGCTACGCACCTCATCACCCACACTTAACGCCACTTTGGCACGCAAAATTAAACCATAACTCACTTTATCAAAAACTCTGAACAGCATCATTAGGCCTGCGCGCTCAGACGGCAGCTTCACTTTTTGACGGGTCACGCGGTCAATAATAGTGTCGCCTTCCTTATAAATTGCTAATACATTACCCTCGGTTACACCATCGCGCTTCCCTTGGTTAACCACCACCACTTGATACTGACCAATTTGGCTCACACCATTCATCACTGCAATCATGCGACCATAGATATTGTCAGGTGGAGAGCTAGGCACAAAGTTAGCAATCACTTGGCGATCATCAGTGGCGAGTAAACGGTCACCAGATAATACCTCTTCACGGGTTGAACCTAATGACAATGTAGCCACATCACCATCCCAAGCTTGTACCCGACCTACACCCACTTCACGGGCTTCAAGGCCCAGTACTTCAGATGTATCTGGGTCTACAAAAAATTGGCCTTTACGATAAATACCGTAGGCGTTTTCTGGTTTTTCATTTTTATCAAATCCACGGGCATAAACCTTGCCACCGCCACCGGCTAAAATACGGTTATCATCGCCAGCTACCACATAAGGGGCTTTTTGCAGTTGTTTGCTTTTTACAATACGGCTGTTGCTCATGAAGCTTGATATGGCTGTCATGGGAATGGGGGGAATAGCACTGGCTAACGCACTGACGCGGGCAGAAGGAGTCAATTTAATCACCCCATTTGATGCCGCCGAGCGCTCTTTTACCGTCACTTTAACTTTTTTCCCTTTGTATACCAAACCAATGGTGTCACCTGGATAAATGAGGTGAGGATTGTTAATTTGCTCATTAACTTGCCAGATTTCTGGCCACAACCAAGCATCATCAAGGAATTTTTGCGATAGATCCCACAGGGTATCGCCCTCTTTGACCACGTATTCCACCGGATGACCGGGCTTTAAATCAACAGCGTGGGCAAAGCTTAAACATCCCGCAGCGAAAAAAGCCAAGGTGATACGTTGCAGCAAGGGTTTGAACATGGATTAATCCCTTATTTTTATTGTTAGTGGTCGGATTTGAGACATTCGGCCACCACATTGGATATAATAGTAGTAGGAATCACTGATTAACTCGGTGCCCACTCTGGGCTATAAGAAAAATCTGAATCGCGAAAGCCTATTGAAGACATAACGGGTTATGTGAATACAGGCTGACAAAAAGTCAGGTTTTTCTTATAGCCCCCAAAGGGCGGAGGTTTTCAAACAACATAGCGGCGCAGTCAACTTCGCCATACCCTACGTTGCCTGCCTTTCTCTGTATGCTCAAACACACATGTGTAGAGCTAGTCAGGGTTCCTACCGTAATATTAGCAGGGCCTATACCCTGATGACTACTAAGGCTTCACAAGTTTATGGCTATATTAGAAATTTTAGAGTTTCCTGACCCTCGATTGCGCAAAATTGCCAAGCCAGTTGAGACTGTTACCGATGAACATCGCCAATTAATTAAAGACATGTTTGAAACCATGTACGACGCCCCGGGTATTGGACTTGCGGCAACTCAGATAGATGTTCACGAGCAAATTATCGTAATGGACTTAAGTGAAGACAAGTCCGAACCCCGAGTATTTATTAATCCAAGCCTGACCATCCTTGAAGGCAACAAAGAAAAAATGCAAGAAGGCTGCTTAAGTGTGCCGGGCTTTTATGAAGACATTGAACGAGTGGAGCACTGCTTGATCAACGCTACCGATGAAAACGGCAAAGCATATGAATTAGAAGCCGAAGGTCTATTAGCTGTGTGCATTCAACACGAGATGGATCACCTTAACGGTAAGCTGTTTGTGGACTACCTATCCAATATGAAGCGTGATCGCATTCGCAAAAAACTAGAAAAACAACACCGCATCGCGGCTAAAAACGCTTAATTAACAGGCCGGATATATTCGGCCTGTATGCTCTATCTAAAGGACAACCCCTTGAGAATTGTATTTGCTGGCACCCCAGATTTTGCCGCCCGCCACTTAGAAGCCTTACTGAAAACCTCAGCCAACATTGTTGGGGTATATACACAACCGGATCGCCCAGCTGGTCGAGGCAAAAAACTGCAACCTAGTGCTGTGAAAAAAGTGGCCTTAGAGCATGGTATCGAGGTGTATCAGCCGTTAAATTTTAAAGACCCTGCCGATATTGAACAGCTCGCCCAATTAAAACCCGACTTATTCATCGTCGTAGCCTATGGCTTATTGTTACCACAAGCTGTTTTAGATATTCCCACACTTGCTTGTATTAATAGCCACGCCTCATTATTGCCAAGATGGCGTGGTGCCGCCCCCATTCAGCGCGCTATTGAAGCCGGCGACGCACAATCCGGTGTTACCGTCATGCAAATGGAACTGGGGCTAGACACTGGCCCAATGCTGCATAAAGTTGAAACTCCCATTATGCCCAACGACACTGGGGGCAGCTTACATGACCGCCTTGCCAAATTAGGCAGCCAAGCCATTGTGGATGTGGTCGCCAAATATCAAACAGGGCCGGTATTAGGAGAGGTGCAAGACGATACCCTTACCACTTATGCTCACAAACTTTCTAAAAATGAAGCCTTAATCGACTGGCGCTTAGATGCTCAAGAGGTAGTCCAAAAAATACGGGCATTTAACCCTGCACCCATGTGTTACACCTTATTAGGTGATAATCGTATTCGCGTGTTACAAGCTCAGGTTTACCCAAAAGTCCATACAGCCATTGCAGGCACTGTATTATCAGTAAATGAAATGGGCATCATCATCGCTTGTGGCAATATGGCAGTGGCCTTAGAGCAAGTTCAATTACCGGGGAAAAAGCCCCAATTAGTATCCGACATTCTTAATGGTAAACACCCATTCAACGAACATTATGTATTGGCCAGCGAGCTATAAAACCCTATGCAATTAAATAGCCGTGCCCTAGCTGCCCTAGCTTTATTAGATGTAGTGGATGAACAAAAAAGCTTAACTTCTGCGTTGGCGTATTTCTCCAAACAGGTGGCCGAGCAAGACAAAGGGTTGCTGCAGCACATTTGTTTTGGCTGCTGCCGACACTTTTTCTCTATCAATGCATTGAGCAAAATATTATTGGACAAACCCTTGCCAGAATCCGCGCGCCCAGTTCAGGCATTATTATGGGTAGGCCTTTACCAATTAGCTCACAGTGACATTTCAGAACACGCGGCCATTAATGAAACCGTACAAGCCTGCGAACAGCTCAAATTGGGTAAATTCAAAGGGGTACTTAACGCCATATTAAGACGCTTTCAGCGAGAAAAAGGCGAGCTACTGGCCAACCTTGAAAACAGTGAAGTACCCCACTATGAACACCCAAAATGGTTCATTAAATTGCTTAAAAAAAGCTGGCCACAATCATGGCAAAGTATATGTGCGCAAGGCAACCTTCAGGCCCCTATGTGCCTGCGTAACAATCAGCAACTTCAAGATACTAGCAAGTACTTACAAACCCTTTCTTGCAGTGATATAGATGCTATAAAAGGTAAGTCAGCGCTTACATCCATCTATTTGGATAAACCTTGCGACGTAAATCTTTTACCCGATTTTCAACAAGGCAGTTGCAGCGTACAAGACGAAGCCGCACAGTTAGCGGCAGCCCTTTTAGACCCGCAAGCCGGTGATAATATCCTTGATGCCTGTAGTGCCCCCGGTGGTAAAACCTGCCATTTACTCGAGCACTCAAATAACCAAGCCAACGTCACCGCCTTAGACGCAGACGCCAAGCGCTTAACCCGAGTGACAGAAAACTTAGAGCGTCTAAAGCTCAATGCCAACGTGTTACAAGGGGAAGCGCAACACCCAGACACATGGTGGAATGGTATCCTCTATGATCGAATTTTATTAGACGTGCCTTGCAGCGCCACAGGTGTAATAAGACGCCACCCAGACATTAAGTTGCTGCGCAAAAAAGAAGATATTGATAACCTTGCCCAATTACAGGGTGAAATACTCAGAAAAGCATGGGCTTTATTAAAACCCGGCGGCACATTGCTCTATGCCACCTGCTCTATATTACCCATAGAAAACAGCAATAATATTGAAGCTTTTTTACTAGAATATACCGATGCCAACTTAGCGCCTATGAACCTTAACACCGGCATAAATACGGGTTTTGGCTGGCAGCTGTTTCCTCAGCAAAACAGCCACGATGGCTTTTTTTATGCACTGTTGAGAAAACAATAATTATGGCGACATTACTAAGAGGCGAAGAGAGTCTTGCTACTGCATTTTGGTTGGTTGGACTTGCTTATATCCTAGTTGCAGTGGGGTTAGTGGCCCTAGGAATACTATCTCAAAGTATTTTTTTTCTAATTTTATGTTTCGTGTGTATTTTGGCGTTTTTTATTTTCTATCAGGTTTCGATATGGAAATGTGCTAATAATACATCTTGGATTGGCTGGACGAATCTAGCGAGAACTATCGTTATTTTGAGAGCTTTAGTATTCCCAATTTCATTTTTTATTAAATTTTTTATTTCAACAGATTTAGGTAACACCATTGATTTATTTGCTTTAGGGGTTGAAGCAGTATTGGCAATAACTACTCTGCTTATTTTTGCAGCAAAGAAGTTAAATAAATCTGAGTTATCGCAACCTTTAACATTAAAAAGCAATCAAAATCTTGATAATGAAAGCTTTTTAAAAGATGCAAAAACTAAATTTTTATCGGGTGATTACGATGGCGCATTGGTTTTATTTAGAACTGCGGAATCAATTCAGCCATTGGATGAAAACTCAAATAGCTTTAAAACAATGTGCATGAGACGCTTAGCGAAAGCAAAACCTTTAAGCTAAGAAATTATTCGTTTTCAAATATACTTTATGACTGCCCTGAACCGTTTTCGAGGCAGGCAAGACAAGGCGAAAAGAGACATTTAGTGAGGCGCATAGCTGGCCTATGTAACGAACTCAATGTCTCTTTTCAACGCAGTATTGGCAACGCAGATAGGTTCCACACTAATAGGTTCCAAAACTAAATGAAGATAATAATACTAGGTGCAGGTCAAGTAGGCGGCACCCTCGCCGAGCACCTCGTCACCGAAGGCAACGACATCACGGTTGTGGATACCGATGCTGAGCGTTTGAAAGAACTGCAAAATCGCTTGGATATTCGTACTGTGCGTGGCAAGGCTTCTTACCCCCATATTCTTGAACAAGCTGGTGGCGATGATGCCGACATGCTTGTGGCTGTCACCAACAGTGATGAAGTGAATATGGTGGCCTGTCAGGTGGCGCATTCATTATTTAAAACTCCCACTAAAATCAGCCGAATTCGTGCACAAGAATACAGCCAAACTGAAGAGCTCTTTGGCAACCACGGGGTGCCCATTGATGTATTTATCAGCCCAGAGCAAGTGGTTACCAACTACATTAAACGCTTGCTGGAATTCCCCGGAGCCCTTCAAGTACTGGACTTTGCAGATAACCGAGTGAAGTTAGTGGGCACTAAGGCCTATTATGGCGGCCCATTGGTTGGGCAAGAGTTGCGTTACTTGCGTGAACATTTAAAAAGCGGCATTGATACACGAGTCGCGGCCATTTATCGTAAAGGCCAAGCCATCTTACCAGTGGCTAATACCGTGATTGAAGTGGACGACGAAGTATTCTTCATTGCCGCCACTAAAGATATTCGTATAGTCATGGCGGAAATGCGTCGCAGTGAGCAAGCCTATAAACGCATTATTATTGCCGGTGGTGGTAATATCGGCGCGCGTTTAGCCCAAGCATTAGAACCCCATTACAACGTAAAATTGATCGATCACAACCGCAGCCGCTGCGAACGCCTAAGCGAAAAAGTCAAAAGCAAAACCATCATCATGAACGGCAGTGCCACCGATAAAGAGTTACTGCTAGAGTCCAATATCGAAAACTGCGATGTATTTTGCGCCCTGACCAATGACGATGAAGTTAACGTCATGTCCTCTATGCTGGCTAAGCAATTAGGTGCGCGTAAGGTGATGACCCTTATCAACAAAGCTCAATATGTAGATTTAGTTCAAGGACAAAACATCGATATTGCCATTAGCCCAAGTCAAACCACCATTGGCAGTTTGCTTACCCATGTTCGTCGTGGCGATGTAGCTAATGTACACAGCTTACGTCGCGGTGCTGCCGAAGCCATTGAAGCCATTGCCCATGGTGATAAAAGTACATCTAAAGTTGTAGGGCGTCGTTTGGACCAAATTGATTTACCTGAAGGTTCAACCATTGGTGCCATAGTGCGAAATGAATTGGTATTAATTGCCCACGGGGATGTGGTGATTGAAAGTGAAGACCATGTAATTCTTTTTGTGCTGGATAAAAAACGTATTCCTGAAATTGAGCGTTTATTCCAAGTGGAACTGGGTTTCTTTTAAAGCAAAATAATAAAGTCGGCCTTTGCCATCAGGTCAACACAAAGAGTTTATGACAATATGCATTTAGCCATCATTTTTCGTATTTTGGGCATTTTGCTCATGGTGTTCAGCATTGCCTTGCTGCCTCCTATGGTGGTCAGTGTCATCTATCAAGATGGTGCCTTAATTGCGTTTGCCAGTGCATTAGGTATTAACTTTGGTGTTGGTGCCGCATGTTGGCTGCCAGTTCGAAACCAGCATAAAGATTTAAAAACCCGTGATGGTTTCGTGGTAACGGTTTTATTCTGGCTGGTGCTAGGGGTTTCTGGGGCACTGCCTTTAATGCTGGCAGAAAGTCCGGGGTTGAGTTTTACCGATGCTTTTTTTGAGTCGCTCTCCGGTTGGACCACCACAGGTGCCACCGTCATGACAGGCATTGACCACCTGCCGCAGTCCATTTTATTTTATCGTCAATCCTTACAATGGCTTGGCGGTATGGGGATCATTGTATTAGCGGTGGCTATTCTGCCTATGCTGGGTATCGGGGGCATGCAGCTCTATCGCACCGAAACCCCTGGACCCATGAAAGACAGCAAGCTAACCCCGCGCATTACTGAAACCGCCAAAACCCTTTGGTACATCTATTTGGCCCTAACCATTGCTTGCGGCCTAGGGTTTTACATATCTGGAATGAATGCATTTGATGCCATTTGCCATGCCTTTAGTACCGTCGCCATTGGCGGCTTTAGTACCCATGATGACAGTATCGGATTTTTTGATAGCCCACTTATAGAAGGGGTGGCCATCTTCTTTATGATCATCAGTGCGTTTAATTTTGCTCTGCATTTTTATGCTTGGCGATTTAAATCCATTAGCCATTACTTCCAAGACTCTGAGGTAAAAGTACTGCTTACGGTATTGGCGCTTGCCGCCCTTGTGACGTTTACCACCTTGGTGGCCAGTGAGAGTTACAACCCTAACGAAGCCCTACGCTTTGGTTTGTTTGAACTTGTGAGTATTGCCACTACCACAGGCTTTGCCACCGCAGACTTTTCATTATGGCCTGCTTTTTTACCTTTCTTTTTATTCTTTTTAGCCTTTATGGGTGGCTGTGCGGGAAGTACTGGCGGCGGCTTAAAGGTTATTCGCGTATTGCTGATATATAAACAAGGCTCGCGAGAAATGAAACGCCTGATTCACCCTAACGCTATTATTCCTATTCGCATCGGTGGCCGTCCCATTGATGACCGTGTAGTAGAAGCGGTATGGGGATTTTTCAGCGTTTACTTAATGCTATATATCATCATGACGTTATTGCTACTGGCCACAGGCATGGACTTTGTATCGGCGTTTTCAGCAGTTGGAGCATGTATTAATAACCTCGGTCCGGGTTTAGGTGAAGTTGCCGCTAACTATGAAAATATCAGTGACTTTGCCAAATGGGTGTTAAGTTTTGCCATGTTGTTAGGCCGCTTAGAGATTTTCACCTTATTGGTGTTGTTTACCCCTACGTTTTGGCGACAGTAAGCCAGACGGGAGACGCAGTGAAATTTTTCACTGCGTTTTGGTCAGTAGTTTTTCCTTCACAGCCCTTTGTAATACTTTGCAGGGTGCTGTTTAAAGCGTTTGTAATCCCACTGATATTGGGCTGGCGCATCTGCAATGCATTCTTCGATACCTTTATTCATGGCTTGAGCACTAATGTTTACATCTTCATTGTAAATATCATCAGACAACCCTCTAAAGATCAATTCAAAGCCGTTTTTGGTACGAATCACATAAGCAAATAATACGGTACCTTGTGGATTCTTTTTAATCATAGAGTGCACTACTTTTGGTGTTAACGTGCTAACACCAAAGAAGTCGGCCCACACCCCTGATTTAGGCGCAGGCTCTTGGTCAGGCAAAATCATAATGACTTTTTTATTTTTATAGTGATCAAACAAACCTTTTACGCCTCGGGCAGTACCTGCAACTAAGGTAGCACCACTGTCTTCCCTTGCCTTGAGCATGGCTTTTTCGAATCCGGGCATTTTCGCGGTTTTATAAAGCGCCATTAAATCGCAGCGCTGCGGCAACCACGAAGAGATAAATTCCCAGTTACCAAGATGAGGGGTTAGAATCATGATGCCATCCCCTTTGGCTAAGGCTTCATCAAATAAGTCTTGGTTACGCACATGTTCAATCATGGCGGCATTGCGGGCGAACTTTTCTTTGCTTCCTCCCCACGCAATACCAATCTCAGTAATGGCCTTAGTGGTTTCTTTGACACTTTGCTTAACCAGTGATTGCTGCCCAGCCTTAGGTAAATCTGGGTAACATAGCTCAATATTCCTTTGCGTTACCTTATACATACGGGAATGAGTCAAGCACAATAAAGAACCTATGGCGCTACCCATGGCCCTAGCCCCTTTCAAATTAAGCGCACCAAGTGAGTGAATTAAACCAAGAGCGATTGCCGATTTGATATCCATAAACAATATTTACTGCTGTTAAGAAAAAACGGGACTTTGCACTATTTAGATAATTTTCTCTAGCCCAAGCGAAAGTTTCATCTTTGTCTATTCTGTAATAAGGGATAAAGGATGATTTATGGCAAATATCGAAGCCATGCTGGCAGGCAAGCGGATTCTCGCAGTGGATGATTTGGTCGAATCGCGCAGTGCCATGAAAAAAATGCTCATCATTTTAGGCGCCACTAACGTGGATATCGCCATGGATGGTGATGAAGCCACTGAGTATATTCTCAATAACGATTACGATATCGTCATCAGTGATTATAATCTTGGCCGTGGTCGTGATGGTCAACAGATCCTTGAAGAAGCACGCTTTATTCGCCGTTTAAAAGCCACCTCTACCTTTATCATGCTCACCGGTGAAAATGCCATGGATATGGTAATGGGTGCCATTGAGTACGAGCCCGACGACTACGTCACTAAGCCATTTACTATTGATATTATGCGCCAACGATTAACCCGCATTTTGACCACCAAAGAACAACTTAAGCCCATTAATCAAGCCATAGATCGACAAGCGAAAAAAGAAGTTCTTCAGCTATGTAAACACTACATAGAACATAAACCCCGCCTAAAAATACGGGTAGAGCGCATTATGGGTCGCACTCTTATGTCTATGAAGCGCAATGAAGAGGCCTTAGCCTTGTATGACAGCATTCTTGCCGACAGGGAAATTAACTGGGCGCTCTTGGGTAAAGCCACCTGTTTGTTTCACTTAGGTAATATTGATGAATCAAAAAAACTGCTGGAATACACCATAAAAATGCACCCAAAGTATGTCCAATGTTATGACTTACTTTGCAAAATTCATATAAAAAACAAAGACTTAAAATCAGCACAAAATGTACTTTTACAGGGCACTAATGTCTCCCCCAAACAAGTATTAAGACAAATGGAACTAGGTCGAATTGCCTTTGCCAATAAAGATATGGAAGTAGCAGAAGGGGCATTTAGGCAATCGGTGAAACTGGCTCGTCACAGCTGTTATTGCTCAGCAAAAAACTACTTATACTTTGCAAAATCATTACAACGTAAAATCTCTACCAATAATAATCGTGAAGCCCGTTCAGGCAGTGGCGATGCCTTAAAAGCCATAGATGAAGTGAAAACTATCTATTCCGATACCCCTGAATACCTGCTAGAAGCCAATCTAATAGAAAGCACCACCTATACCAACTTAGGCAAAGAAGCCGATGCAAAAGTAGCTGCCGAAAAAGCAGAAAACCTTTTAGACACTATAAATAAACCCAGTAATAACCAGCTGTTATCCATGGTTAATGTATTTATTGCCACTAAGCAACACGCTAAAGCTCAGGATTTATTAGGCACAGTATCCGCCAAAGATGACCTTACTCGCTCTGAAATGAAAGAGCTTGAGCGCACTAAAGGGGAAATCAACGAACATGTGGTGCGTCAGTACACTACCGATATTAACGACAAAGCCATCAGCTTTTTTGAGCAAGGTCAATTATCTCAAGCCATTGAGTTACTTGATCAAGCCACGTCTTATAAAGAAGCTGGTTTGGCGGTGCTGCTCAATGCCATTCAAGTTAAAATTACTTATATGGATCAGCGCGAAGTCTCTCGCAAATTAGTAGATGAAGTGAATGATTTATTACGCCGCGTAGGGGACATTCCTTCTAACGATGAACGCCACCAGCGTTGGCAATTGTTGAAAAAAAGCCAAGAACGCTTAGTGCGTATGTTGTAGGGATATTATGGCATTTGATATTAACACTCTATTAAGCGCCCAATTGCATGATCTAAAAAACCAGATGCAATCCTTATTTGGTGCTCAATCTGAACTAGAAGAGGCGCTGGAGCTCAACCCAGAACAACAAACTCTGCTAAACAACCTACAAAATCACAGCAACGCCCTAAGTCTTCGTTTGGTTGAGTTGCTTTCGGTACTTAAACTTCAAAATCAATCGTTTCAGCCAAATATTGATGAAGGCTGGCTTATGGATACCCTAAGTCCAATCGCCCATGAATTCCATGAACTTCACGGCATGGTCATTTCGTTAGATTTTGACGAGGACTTTAATCAGTTCTATGACGAGCAATTACTCACCATTGCGGCCCACAATGCTTGTTTAAACGCTTATCAAGCCGGTGCTAATACCATCGCTTTTACCGTCATCGAACACGAAAAAGGCCGCTGGCAACTTGATATTACGGATAACGGCCCTGGCTTTGACAACGACCTCCTCAACGACAAAAATACGTTTTCACCCAGCGGGGTTCAAAATGGCCTTGGCTTATATTTAATAGACCAAGCTCTCAAGGCCCACAAAAGAAATAACCTTACGGGCAAAGTTGAGATCAGAAATAACCTAAATTGTGGCGCGCAAATTAGTCTCATTTTCCCTTAATCCATGTACAAATAAACCCATAATATCCCGGCTAAACTAAGGCCCATCCCTAGTAACGAGGGGCCTAGGCCCGTATAATCTTGTCCTTTTTCTGTATCCAGACTCGGTAGGCCACAGTGTCCGACAATAATTACGACGTAAAAACCTTTCAGGGGCTCATTGCAACCCTGCAAAACTTTTGGTCACAGCAAGGCTGTGTGATTAACCAACCGATCGATTTAGAAGTGGGTGCAGGCACCTTTCATACCTCCACTTTCTTACGTGCCGTAGGCCCAGAGACGTGGAACGCAGCCTACGTGCAGCCATGTCGTCGCCCAACTGACGGCCGCTATGGTGAAAACCCAAACCGCTTACAGCATTATTACCAGTTCCAAGTGGTGATGAAACCTTCACCATTGGACATTCAAGACAAATACCTTCAAAGCCTTAAAATGATCGGAATCGACACCGACATCCATGACGTACGCTTTGTTGAAGACAACTGGGAAAGCCCAACCCTAGGTGCTTGGGGTCTTGGTTGGGAAGTTTGGTTAAACGGCATGGAGGTCACTCAATTTACTTACTTTCAACAAGTGGGTGGCCTTGAATGCTATCCCGTTACTGGCGAAATTACTTACGGCCTTGAGCGTATCGCCATGTATCTGCAAGACGTCGACAGCATTTTTGATTTGGTTTGGTGTTACGGCCCAGACGGCTCTAAAGTCACTTACGGTGATGTGTTCCATCAAAACGAAGTAGAGCAATCCGCTTACAACTTCGAACACGCCGATGTGGACTTTTTATTCCAAGCGTTCAACCAACACGAAAAAGACTGCGCCCGTTTAATTGAAGCGGGCCTTGCCTTGCCGGCTTACGAGCAAGTATTAAAAGCCTCCCATGCATTCAACATGTTAGATGCTCGTCATGCTATTTCGGTTACCGAACGTCAGGGTTATATCTTGCGTGTGCGTACCTTGGCGCGCTCTGTGGCTGAGGCGTATTTTCAGTCTCGCCGTAAACTCGAGTTTCCTCTGGCCCCTGCTGCCCTTCGTGATGAAGTGTTAGCCAATGTCGCAGCAGAAGAAAAAGCCGCTGCCGATGCCGCCGCTAAAAAAGCTGCAAAAGCCGCCAAAAAGGGAGCCAAATAATATGAGCACACATGATTTTCTAGTTGAAATTGGCACCGAAGAGCTGCCACCAAAAGCATTAAAAAGTTTAGCCGCCGCCTTTCAACAAGGTATTGAAGCACACCTAAACGCCAAAGAAATTGGCTTTGCTTCAAGTAAACTATTTGCTGCGCCACGCCGCTTAGCGTTACGCATTGAAGGCTTACAAGCCCAAGGCAAAGACAGCAAAGTTGAAAAATTTGGCCCTTATGTGAATGTCGCCATTGGAAGCGATGGCAAACCGACAAAAGCCGCTGAAGGATTTGCCCGTTCTAACGGCATTGAGTTTGATGAAGTCGGTCGCATCACAGATGAAAAAGGCGAACGCCTGTATTTTGCACAAGACATCGCCGGTGCCACTGCCACCGACGAATTACCCGTGGCCATTCAAAGCTCACTGAATAAATTACCTATTCCAAAGCGCATGCGTTGGGGTTCAAGCCGCATTGAATTTGTGCGCCCTGTGCATTGGATTATTATGCTGCTGGATAACAAGGTTATCGAAGCGGATATTCTGGGTGTGAAGTCTAATTACTTTACCAAGGGCCACCGTTTTCACGCCAATCGTGAAATCGCTATCACCAGCCCAGCCGCTTACGAAAGCATCTTAAAAGAGCAAGGCAAGGTTCTAGCCGATTACGAAGAGCGTAAAGCCATGATTCGCACCCAAGTTGAAGCCGAAGGCACAAAACTGGGCGGCACCGCGGTGATTGATGAAGACCTGCTAGACGAAGTGGCTTCTCTTAATGAATGGCCTACCGCCCTTGCGGGTAAATTCGATACGGAATTTTTACAAGTCCCTGCCGAAGCCTTGGTTAGCTCCATGAAAGAGCACCAAAAATATTTCCATGTGGTAGATAAAGCAGGCAAATTAATGCCGAACTTCATCACCGTTTGTAATATTGAATCGAAAGATCCACAGCAAGTAATCGAAGGTAACGAAAAAGTTATTCGTCCGCGCTTAAGTGATGCGAAATTCTTCTGGGATACCGACCGCAAGAAAACCCTAGAAAGCCGTTTTGAAAAACTCGACACGGTTTTATGGGTACAAAAACTGGGCACACTTAAAGATAAATCTGAGCGCCTAATGAAACTGGCCGCACAAATTGCCAGTGCTATGGGTGGCGATGTAACACTGGCCGAACGTGCTGCCAAGCTCGCCAAAACCGATTTACTCTCTGACATGGTATACGAATTCACCGACCTACAAGGTCTAGCGGGTTCATACTATGCACAACACGACGGCGAGCACGCTGAAGTGTGCGCCGCCATGAACGAGCAATACATGCCAGCGTTTTCAGGTGATGATTTACCCACAACCGTTACTGGTACCGCCCTTGCCTTGGCCGATCGCTTAGACAGCCTTGTGGGTTTATTTGGCATTGGCCAAATCCCAACGGGTGGTAAAGACCCATTCGCTTTGCGTCGTGCCTCTTTAGGTGTGCTGCGCTTATTGGTCGAAAAACAAATTAACATCGATTTATCCGACTTAATCGATTGGGCCATTGATAATAACTGGCCCACGGAATTAAAAACCGAGAGCAAATCGAAACTGGTTGAATACATGCTGGATCGCTTTAGTGCCATGTATCAAGACCAAAACATTCCAACGGTTGTCTTCCAAGCAGTACGTGCCAAAGGGATTACTCAACCATTGGATGTAAATAAGCGCGTACAAGCGGTTTATGAATTCTCTAAACTGGACAGCGCCGAAGCCTTAGCCGCGGCCAACAAACGTGTATCGAATATTCTTGCGAAAAACGATGCCTTCATTGATGCACCGCAAATAAACGAAGCGTTGTTACAAGAAGACGCCGAAAAAGAATTGGCCAATGCTTTAAGTGAAAAAGCCAAAGAAGCAACGCCATTGTTTGAACAAGGCCAGTACGCTGAATACCTCACCAGCCTAACCACTTTACGTGGCTGCATCGATAATTTCTTCGATAACGTCATGGTCATGGCCGACGACGAAGCAGTAAAACAAAACCGTTTAGCGCTGCTGAATCAATTGCGTAATGTGTTCTTAAAGGTCGCGGATATTTCAACACTTTAATAACGGAACAGTTAGAAAGGAGAAGCTTGCTTCTCCTTTTTTTTGCCTAAAACAATTTTAACTTTGGAACATGCCATGGCAGAAAAACTCATCATTCTCGATCGCGATGGCGTCATCAACTACGACAGCGACGACTACATTAAAACCGTGGACGAATGGCAACCTCTGCCCGGCTCCATGGAAGCCATTGGCAAGCTCACACAAGCGGGTTACACCATTGCCGTGGCCACTAATCAATCTGGCATTGCCCGCGGCTATTTCAGTGTTGATACCCTTAATGCCATGCATGAGAAAATGATCAAACTGGCTGCGGAACACGGTGGCAAGTTTGCCCACATCGCCTACTGCCCCCACGGCCCAGACGACCACTGTGATTGCCGCAAACCTTTACCGGGTTTAATCCATCAAATCGAAAGCGCATTAAATGTCAGCGCTAAAGACTGCTACATGGTAGGTGATAGTTATCGGGACTTAGAAGCCGGCATAGCTGCAGGTATGAAACCTGTATTGGTGCGTACTGGCAAAGGGAAACGGACCATTGAAAAGCACCCTGAATTAAAAGAAGGGTTGGTGTTTAAGAATTTAGATTCTTTTGTCTTATCTAATTTTAAATCTCTTTATTGATAAACCCACTTAGATCAGAGCTTAAGCAAACTTTTTATTTGTATATAAAATTTCGCTAAATCATACAAGCTTGATATTAATCCATTAGCCTTCACCGACTTCTTTTCTTTATTGATGTCTTGTTTTGAATGGTACATCTGGCTGGTACCAATCACTTCGTGATTATCAGCACACAATACAAAATTATAGTGTTCGTCTTTAGAGGTTTTATCCATATAGTCGCCATCAAACTGGCTGTTCACTCTAACTAATTCAATAGCTTTTTCTGCATTATGTTTTTGTAAAATGATTTCACCATTAGCCTCATTTAAATAAAAATATCTCGTGCCTCCCTGACATAACACACCCTTTTAATATCATTGGTATTTCACAGAAAACTAACTCCGTTACGCTAACGTTACAATCACCCTTACTATCAAATCATCGCTTCATACAAGTATATTGTATAAATTAAAGCCAAATAGATTCATATAGCGACTAGTATCTTGATATTAATTCGTTGAGCAATAATGCCCCAGCCGATACAATCCATGGTAAAAATTACAAGGACTTAGTCATGGATCTAAGGAAAGCGCTGATTAGCAGTCTGCTAATCAGCTCACCCGCGTTTGCAGCTGTTGAAAATAATATTATTCAATCAGAAGAGGCTGTTTCAACAACGCTCGCAGGGCGTATTGGTGAAGCCGCTATCTTTGCGGTACAAGCAGATGATGACGACACCGCGGAAATTTTTGCCACAGCGTCCAGTAACATAGATGAACTAAACGATCATTGGTTATTGCTTAATTGGACAGGTAGCGACTACGAAGTGGTTGAACGTGGTAACTTACAGTCCAGTAGCCAACAATATACCTCTGCTTATCAAGTTGACTTCAGCAAAATTATCTTAGGCCATGAACAAGGCATTATAACCACCATTGAATTTACAGATGACGCCAGTGCCAGTGATCACATCATTACTGAAACCAGTGTGTCTTTAACCGACTTACCAAATAATGTCGATATTGATTTAATCCATAATATTAAAGCCATTGTTCCTTTACAGGGAACAGATACTAACGACTACATTGCCATTTGTACGGTTGCTTACATACACATTTTAGAAGGTAACGCCCTTATCGCCTCGGAGAATGTAGGCGGTTATTGCCAAAGCGGTAATATTGACTATGAAACATTGGCCAGTGATCCAAACACCTATGATCAAGAATTAGTCACCCAGGATGGTTTATATTTTAACTTTGATGGCGTTAACTGGGTTCAAAAGTTCTTAGTATCATCTGAATTAGGCGACAACTTTAAGTTAGCCAATATTGATGATGACGATGCCGATGAAATTTTGTCTCAGTTAGTTGGTCAAATTCAGGTGTTTTCACCATTAACGGTTGGCTCTTGGTTGTATATCTCGGCGTTAACCAACGCCAATTTAATGTTTAATACCTTTGATATTGATTCTGATGGCATTGATGAAATATTTTTTGATTATCAGGATACCAATGCGATCCCAGTTCAACGTTATTTAAACCAAGTTCAATGGAATACCGTGGCCGACACCCATAGAAGAGTAGCCTCACTTAATGTCGATTACGCCTTAACGAACGCTCATTATTTACCAACCAGCCTTGCAGCTGGTACGGCTTCAGCTTATCAAGTATTTTTCTCCAATAATGCAGAAACAGACCCTCAACAGGCTATCTTACATACCGCTGATCCAAGTACGTTAGCCACTACATGGTCCGGCCTAACCGCTACCGCTCAACGCAGTGCAGAAACACTGGTTAAAACCGCAAGTTCGAATACCATTAACGATTATAAAATCGCGCAATTAGAGCAAGACGAATTTGATCATTTATTTTTAATTAAATATTTCGACTCAATTAATCTTCAACTTGAATCCAGTTTAATCCCAGATTTTGCTGATGATGAAATAAACGAAATTTCCTCCATTAGTGCTTATGACTTCTCAGATGACGGTATTGATGAATTACATTTTGGTGGTAGTGCTAACTACACCGTCTCTTTAGGTGTTGTGTTGTCGTCAAATCTAGATGGCACAGATTACGCCCGTTTAGATACGCCTTTCATTACCGAAGTATCGTCGTTGTTTGCTGGAAACATCAATAATTCAGGGTCAGCCGATATTATGGCTACCGGCCCAGATGTGAATGGTAATGGTATTGGCTTTCACTCCCAACTTGATTCAGCCGCTGAACGTGATTTCTGGTTTGCACCAGGATCCGGTGATATCAACTTTAATTACATGATCGCCGCGAATATTAAAGGCACTGATGAACCTGAGATTCTCGGCCTTCATACTCAATTAGCTTCAGTTGATTTAAATGCCGGTTTTCTTGATTCACTTGTTTATAACCTAAGTAATTTAGCGTTTGATCACTTCACGACCATTTCGCTGCATGACCGGGATTACGACTACGCTTTCACCGCAGATAGCACAGGCACCCTTTACTTTATTGAACCCAAAGACTTTGACATTCTAGCCACCAATGACGTTTGTAATGGCTCGATTAATGGTTTACACACATTAACCCTCAATAATAATTTAAATGCTATTGCAGCTATATGCGATCAAACCTTAATGAGTTGGATTTTAGAATACGAAACTGACAACCTTGATCACGGTTATAGCCTTTACCCATTAGCAAGCTATGACTTAGGCAACTTGGATACATCCGAAACTCAGTTAATTTCAAAGACCACCGATGATGACAACTTACACCTATTTTTATTGGCAAAAAATCAATATAAGCGCTTCTTGATAGATAAAACTATCAGCGAGGATAGTGACTCCGATGGCTATGTTAATTATAAAGATGCGTTTCCTGCTGTTATATCACAATGGGAAGATCTTGATTTAGACGGCTTAGGTGATAACCAAGCTGGGGATAATCCAGACCCATCTTTAAATGATATAGATAATGACGGTATCCTCGATGAAGTTGACGTCGATAACCAGCCAGAAAATGATTTAGACCCCTCTAACGATTCCGACCAAGGTAATCCAAGTTTCGTCGGTTCACTAGCAGTTGTCACTGCTTCATCTATCAGCGAAGAAACCCTAGTAAGCCTTGCAAGGCCAGATGTAGCCGACGTATTTGATGACTATTATGGACATGGCCCACTAACAGTTAATGGCTCTGTGAATAACACCCCACTAGTTGTGAATGATGATGAATTTGAAGCAACTTTAACCCCGGGAGCCCACTCTGTTATTTGGAACGTAACCGATTTAGCAGGTAACTCTGCGTTTACAACTCAGTCTGTTCAGGTTTACCCACAAATTCAATTTAGCCAAACCACAACCACAATTGGTGAAACACAAACAGCCGTGATTGAGGTTTCATTATCTGGCGAATCACCTGTTTATCCATTTGATGTTCAGGTTGAGGTGACAGCAGGAAGTGCCGTGAATTCAGACATTGCAGAGAATATAAACACACCAATAACCGTGACATTTGAGTCAGGTCAAACCGAGCAATTAATTCAATTAACCGCAATTAATGATAATGTGGAAGAGTCTGATGAGACCCTATCATTATCCTTTATTGATGCATTTGATGCGGATACTTGGACAATAAACCCTGAACAAGATAACCACACCCTTCAAATTATCGACGTGAACCAAGCCCCTACTATCAGCTTTACAGTTGAACAAGGCGGTGTGATTAACAGCACCCCTACCAATATCGGTGGCGCTATTAACTTAAATGCTAGCATTTCAGATGTTAATAACTCAGACACGCACACCTATAGTTGGAACCTTACAACTCTGGGGCTTGGCACAAGTTTATTGGAAGATGTTCAGTTTAACCCTGCGGATATTGAACCTGCCTTATATGCCGTTACCCTGACCGTTACTGACAACGGCCTACCTAATTTAGCCACCACAGAAACCTTATTAATCAATTTGATTTACGGTGACTCAGATGGCGATGGTGTAGCTGACGATGTAGACGCTTTCCCAAGCAACCCACTGGAATCTTCCGACCGTGACGGTGATGGTGTTGGCGATAACTCTGATGTATTCCCTGATGATCCTAGTGAAAACCAAGATTCGGATAACGATGGCACAGGCGATAATGCAGACCCTTTTGATGATGATCCGACTGAAACACAAGACTCCGACAATGATGGTGTTGGCGATAACTCTGATGTGTTCCCTGATGATCCTAGTGAACAAGTAGACACAGATGGAGACGGCGTAGGTGATAACTCTGATGCCTTCCCTGATAACGCAGACGAGCAATTAGATTCTGACAGAGACGGTACAGGCGATAACTCTGATGCTTTCCCGTTTAACTCCAGTGAAACACTGGATACCGACGAAGATGGCGTAGGCGATAATGCAGACATATTCCCTAACGATCCATCAAGAAGTAGTCGCAGTACAGAGACCGATTCAGAAGAGGATGAAGAAGAAGGATTTGGCTCTAGTGGTTCGTTAGGCTTATTTTGGATCCTCTTGATTTTACCTTTAATAAGTATAAGACGCTCTAAAAGAGCTGCTTAGCGTTTTATTCTAAACAAAAAAGCCCGCTTAAATAAATATTTAAGCGGGCTTTTTTATGTTCGTAATTTGATTAAAAATCCAAATTCTCAACCAACAGCGCATTACTTTCGATAAACGCACGGCGAGGTTCTACTTCGTCACCCATTAGGGTGGTAAAGATCTGATCCGCCGCTACAGCATCTTCGATAGTCACGCGCAGCATACGGCGAGCATCTGGGTCCATGGTGGTTTCCCAAAGTTGTTCTGGGTTCATTTCACCTAGCCCTTTATAGCGCTGGATGCTGTAACCACGACGTGCTTCGTTCATTAACCAAGCTAGAACGTCTTCGAAGCTCTTCACTTCTGATTTACGCTCACCACGTTGGATATAAGCACCGTCTTCAACTAGATCTTGCAGACGTTCACCTAGTGCACAAATATTTTTATAAATACCCGAATCGAAGAAATCATGGCTCAACACGTAATCGGTTGGAATACTGTGGTTGATTACTTTGATATCCGGTAGGTATAGGTGGCGCTCATTGTCTTCGACAATTTCCAAAACCACTTGTGAGTCGTTGCCTTTAGGGTCGTCAAATTTGTCCTGTAGTTGCTTGTTCCACGCTTCAACCTTAGTGCGATCTTTAAGGTCTTCTTGGGACAATTTTGGCATATAAATCATAGCCTTAAGTACACGCTCAGGATAAACGCGGCCAAGACGGTCTATATTGGCCAGTACGCCACGGTAGTTATTTACCAAGTCTTCTAGCTTCTCACCATTGATGCCCGGAGCCTGTGCATTTACATACAGAGCAGCACCATCTAACGCAGTATTGGTTAGGTATTCTTCTAAAGCTGGGTCATCTTTAATGTATTGCTCGTGCTTACCACGCTTGATTTTATAAAGTGGTGGTTGGGCAATAAAGATGTGGCCACGTTCGATGATTTCCGGCATTTGACGGAAGAAGAAAGTCAAAAGCAGTGTACGAATGTGAGATCCATCCACGTCCGCATCGGTCATGATGATGATGCTGTGGTAACGAAGTTTGTCAGGGTTGAATTCTTCACGGCCAATACCACAACCTAGCGCAGTAATCAGGGTTCCTACTTCTGCCGAAGACAGCATCTTATCAAAACGCGCTTTTTCTACGTTTAAGATTTTACCTTTAAGCGGAAGAATGGCTTGAGTGCGACGGTCTCGGCCCTGTTTGGCGCTACCGCCGGCCGAGTCACCCTCCACTAGGTAAATTTCAGAGTGGGCTGGGTCTTTCTCTTGGCAGTCTGCCAATTTACCCGGCAAACCTGCAATATCTAATGCACCTTTACGACGAGTCATTTCACGGGCTTTACGAGCGGCTTCACGGGCGCGGGCTGCGTCCATCATTTTGCCAACTATTTCTTTAGCTTGTTGTGGTTGCTCTAATAGGAAGTCGTTAAAACAACGGGCCATTTCTTGTTCTACTGCGGTTTTCACCTCAGAAGAGACTAACTTATCTTTGGTTTGTGAGCTAAATTTAGGATCTGGCACTTTAACCGAAACTATCGCAGTTAAACCTTCACGGGCATCATCACCAGTGGTATTCACCTTGGCTTTTTTAGCCAAACCTTCACGTTCAATATAACTATTTAGTGAACGGGTTAATGCACCACGGAACCCCGCTAAGTGGGTACCACCATCCCGTTGAGGGATGTTATTGGTAAAGCAGTAGATGTTCTCAGAGAAGCTGTCATTCCACTGCATAGCTACTTCAACACCAATGCCGTCTTCACGGGTATCGCCATCTAGTTGAAAGTGAAAAATATCATTTACGGCCGTTTTATTAGTATTTAGATACTCAACAAAACTTTTTAAGCCACCTTCAAATTCAAATACTTCTTCGCGGTCAGTACGCTCATCTTTTAATACAATACGCACACCAGAGTTCAAAAAACTTAATTCACGGACACGTTTGGCAAGCTGATCAAAATTAAATTGGATATTGGTAAACGTAGCTGGGCTTGGGTGGAAATGAATGGTTGTACCCGTGGTATCGGTATCACCCACAGTTGCCATTGGTGCATCTGGCACACCATGGGTATAACTTTGCTCCCAGATTTTACCTGCACGTCGAATTATCAGCTTAAGCTTATCTGATAATGCGTTTACAACCGAGACACCTACACCGTGTAAACCACCAGATACTTTATAGCTGTTATCGTCGAACTTACCACCAGCATGAAGTACTGTCATGATGACTTCCGCAGCCGACACCCCTTCTTCTTCATGGATATCAACTGGAATACCACGGCCGTTATCACTAACGCTAATAGATTCATCCGGGTGAATGATCACTTTAATTTCACTACAGTGCCCAGCTAGTGCTTCATCGATAGAGTTATCGACAACCTCAAACACCATGTGATGTAAACCGGTGCCATCATCGGTATCGCCTATATACATACCTGGGCGCTTACGTACGGCATCCAAGCCTTTCAGCACTTTTATACTGGAAGAATCATATGTGTTTTCATCAGTGCTCATGGATCAAACTCCTGGCAGAACGGTGTTTATTCTAGATTTATGGCCCCGTGTTCCACGTGGAACGTACTCATGTTACTTCGACTTTCTTGGGACCAGCAATCCGCTATTTGCTCTGCTTCAACAGCGGTTACAAAGACCTGACATTCTAATTCTTCTAGCAGGCTACATAAAGCTTTTCTGTGGTTTAAATCCAATTCTGCGCACAAATCGTCAACTAGGAATATACAGGGACGATTTGAGACATCTCGATAGATTTGTGCCTGAGCCAGTTTAAGCGCGCACACAACCATTTTCTGCTGACCACGGGATAAAACTTCCATTGCAGGCAATCCATTGGCTTTAATGCGCAAATCAGCTCGCTGTGGCCCTAGTTGTGTGAACCCCATTTTAAGGTCACTGGGCCAGCTTTCTTCGAGTAATTCTAGATAATCTCTATCTTTTCCCCAGCCTTGATAAAAACTCATGGTAATGCCCAACTTAGGATTAAGCCTTTCCATGAATTCATCAAATACCGGTTTTAAGCGTTTGATATATTCTTGCCGGTAATTATTTATTTGGTTTGCAAATTTAGCCAAAGACTCATGCCATATCTTTCGCTCACCTTCGCTGGCACTACCAGATCGTAATAATGCATTTCTAGTTTTGTGAGCTTTTTTGAAGTTGCGCCAAAGATGAATGAAATTTGGTTCCACGTGGAACACACCCCAATCTAAATATTCCCGTCGAAGTTGTGGTGAACCTTCTAATAAACGAAACATAGTTGGGTCTAACAGTTGTATAGGCAGTACCGAAGCTAATTCCGCCGCACTTTGTAGCCACTCACCGTTTAGCTTAATTCGGCGCTCCCCTTTAATATTACGCTCCACACCTAATTGATAACGGCCTTTATCTAAGGTTAATTTACAAAATGCGGTTAAAGACTCGTTACCGTGCTGAATTAAGTTCTTTTGTTTATGGGTGCGAAAGCTTTTACAGTAGGCAAGATAGTAGATAGCTTCAAGTAAACTGGTTTTACCAGAGCCGTTTTCACCATAGATAAGATTGATCTGACGACTAGGGTTGATATTTAAAGGCTCGAGATTGCGAACCCCTTGTAACATCAGACTTTCAATCGCCATAAGTTATTGATTCTATTTGATTTCCTAAAAACTGGATCATCATATGATTCCATCAAAAAATCGTGATTTAAAAGATTATAAGCATCAGCAAAAAAGCAAATTCAAGGCACAAAAAAGGGACTAAAAGCCCCTTTGTCTGTAATTATTTAAAAGCGTAATCGAGGCAGGCAAGGCGCGACAAAGATTAATTTAGGCGAGGCGCATAGCAGCGCTATGTAACGAGTTTAAATTAATCTTTAACAAAGCATTGCCAACGCAGATAGCTTTTTACAGTCTCATTGGCATAACAACATAGAGCGAATCCCCACTCTCTACCTCTTCCATTACCGCTGAAGAGTTAGCATCTGCTAGGGTCATCTTCATGTCATCACCATCCAATACTGACAATACATCTTGCAGGTAGCTCACATTGAAACCAATTTCTAATGCATCGTTTTGGTATTCAACACCGATACTTTCTTCCGCTTGCTCTTGCTCTGGGTTATTGGCCACAACTTGTAATGTGCCTTCATCAAGAAGTAAGCGTACACCACGGTATTTCTCGTTAGAAAGAATCGCAGTACGTTGGAAAACCTGACGCAAAGCCTGACGATCGGCAATTAATACCTTGTTACCATTGCGCGGAATAACACGTTCGTAGTCTGGGAACTTACCGTCAACCAACTTAGAGGTAAATGTGTATTCACCTACTTTGGCACGTACGTGATTATTACTTAACATCAATTCAACAGTAGATTCAGGGTCTGTCATCAGTTTAGCCAGCTCTAAAACGGCTTTACGCGGTACGATAACCTGAGTTTTGCCTTCCATTTCCAATGAAACAGGCACACCACATGTGGCCAAACGGTGTCCATCAGTGGCAACTGCACGTAGTTGATCCGCTTTTACTTCTAGTAATAAGCCGTTTAGGTAATAACGAACATCCTGTTGCGCCATGGCAAAGGCTGTACGATCAATTACTCGACGTAGCTGAGCTTGAGGTACATTCACCGTAATAGTGGCCTCTATGTCGTCTACATTAGGGAATTCGTTGGCTGGCAAGCTGGATAATACAAACTTACTACGCCCTGCTTGCAGTTGTACGCGGTGCTCGTCCTGACTAATAACAATAGTGCTTTGATCAGGTAAAGACTTACAAATATCCATCAATTTTTTTGCAGGAACGGTTATTTCACCGTCTGTACCTGGTTCTAGTAATTGAGCATTACCGACCATTTCCACTTCTAAGTCCGTACCTGTTAGTGAAAGCTGGTCGCCTCTCACTTCAAGTAATACATTGGATAGCACAGGTAGAGTCTGGCGACGTTCAACAACGCCGGCAACTAACTGAAGTGGCTTTAATAGGGCTTCCCTAGTGATTGTGAATTTCATGCCTTTCCCACTCTTAACTGGTCAGTGACCGCAATAGGTTTTTATAATCTTCGCTGATGTCTGCGTTAGTTTCACGCAGTTCTTTAATTTTGCGACAGCCGTGTAGAACCGTTGTATGGTCCCGACCCCCAAATGCATCGCCTATTTCTGGCAAGCTATGGTTGGTTAATTCTTTACTTAATGCCATGGCCACTTGTCTTGGTCGAGCCACAGAGCGCGAGCGTCGCTTAGATAATAAGTCAGAGACCTTAATTTTATAATACTCAGCAACGATACGTTGAATATTATCAATACTGACCTGCTTATCAGATAAAGCCAATAAATCTTTTAAGCTTTCTTTAATAAATGGTAACGTGATCTTAGAACCTGTAAATGCTGCGTTAGCAATCACCCGTTTAAGCGCCCCTTCTAACTCACGTACATTTGATCTTATCTTTTGCGCTACAAAAAAAGCCGCTTCATGAGGAAGGTCGATACCCTCTTCTTCAGCTTTTTTCATTAATATAGCCACACGAGTCTCAAGTTCAGGTGGTTCAACCGCCACGGTTAATCCCCAACCAAAACGACTTTTAAGACGATCTTCTAGCCCATCTATTTCTTTTGGGTAGCGATCACAAGTTAATATCATTTGTTGGCCACCCTCTAATAACGCATTAAAGGTATGGAAGAATTCTTCTTGGCTACGCTCTTTACCAGCAAAGAATTGGATATCATCGATCAATAAAGCATCAACACTACGGTAATAACGCTTGAATTCATTAATGGCATTTAACTGTAGAGCTTTAACCATGTCTGCTACAAATCGCTCAGAATGCAAATAAACCACCTTGGCATTAGGGTTTTGGTTCTGAATATGGTTGCCCACAGCGTGCATCAAGTGGGTTTTACCAAGACCCACACCCCCATATATAAATAGCGGGTTATAAGAGCCACCTGCATTTTGTGAAACTTGCTGAGCAGCTGCGTGAGCTAATTGGTTGGACTTACCTTCAACAAAGGTATCAAAGGTAAACCGCTTATTTAAGCTGCTTTGGTGTTGAATACTGCCTTCAACCTGCACTTTACGGGTCTTTTCAGCCACAGGTGCAATAACTTTCGCAGGGGCAGAGGTTATCACCTCTGGCGTGAACGAAGCAGGTTCAGGTTCAACCTTAGGCTTAGGTGCAGGTTTTATTGGCGCAGGTGCTATAAAAGCAGGCGTACTGGCATTAGAGCCAATACCCAATTCAAACGATAAAACCTGCCCACCATTGAGTTCTTCCAAAAGTGATTGAATACGATTTGAGAATTTGTCTTTAACCCAGTCTTTAACAAAACGGTTAGGCGCAGACACCACTAAGCCAGATTCTGACTGCTCAGCTCTTAATGGGCGTATCCAAGTATTAAATTGTTGTGCAGGCAGCTCATCTTGTAAGCAACGTACACATTCATCCCATAATGCCAGCACGGCTGGACTCCATCTTTAAACAGTTGTGCATTGTACCAATATTGTCAGAGTTATCCACAGATAACTCTGTTAATCAGCTGTGGATTAGATATGTGTATAAACGGGAGGAAAATGTGAATAACTTAGATTTTATTCACCCTTGTGCATAACCCCCTATTTCATCCCCAAGTTATCTTGGCCTTTTACTCAGCTTTTACGTGAAGTATACAGGATTTATCATCTCTGGAATCCCTTGTATTTAAAGGCTTTTAATTGGTTATCCACAGAAAATAGCGTTACTATTAACAATAACAAATCATAAAAAACATATATTCAATACATATATATTTTATTTAATTATCTAATCTCTTAAAAATCGTAAAAAATAATAAAAACGTAATTAAATAATAAATAAGTAAAAGATTGATTGAATACATTGGCTGTTTTCAATACAATCCGCTCCCTTATTTTTATTGTTAACAGTTTTGAGAGACAAGGCATGAAACGTACTTTTCAACCTAGCGTCCTAAAGCGCAAGCGTACCCACGGCTTCCGCGCACGTATGGCAACCAAATCAGGTCGTCAAATTTTGGCTCGTCGTCGTGCCAAAGGTCGCAGTAAACTTTCTGCATAATTCGAAATGACCAGCACGGTATTCCCGCGCCACGTTAGACTTCTGACGGCAGGGGATTATCGACGGGTATTCGATCAAGCAGATGCCAAAGCCCAGTCTAAGCAAATCTTAATTCTTGCTCGTCGCAATGAATTAGGGATTGCCAGAATGGGCTTAGTTGTGGCGAAGAAGCATGCTAAACGAGCAGTTGATCGCAATGAGATCAAACGCATTATTCGCGAAAGCTTTCGTCATCATCAGTTCGAGTTAGAAAACTTTGATTGTGTAGTACTGTCGCGAGCCGGTGCTAAAGATTTGGATAAAACCGAATTGAGACACATGGTGGACCAACTTTGGACACGGTTAAGGCAAAAACCAAATGGCAACCGTTCCAGAAAAAAAACACGTCAGCAATAGCTCAGTTTTAACTAACTTTATTGCCCTGCCGATTCGTTTTTACCGCATTGGTATCAGTCCTTTGTTACCAAGTCGTTGCCGACACATCCCAACTTGTTCAGAATACGCCCTCGAAGCACTAGAAATGCATGGTCCTTTGTCTGGTCTGTGGCTAAGTATTAAGCGAATTGGACGCTGTCATCCTTGGGGTTCCCATGGATACGATCCAGTTCCCCATAAAAAATTATCGAATAAGAGCTAATTACCAATGGATGCAAGAAGAGCAATCATTCTGATCGGTCTAGCAGTGATTTCCTACATGCTGGTACTACAGTGGAATGAAGATTACGGCAAAGCCCCTATATCTCAGTCAGTGATGACATCTCAGTCTATGACGAGTTCGTCCTCTGCTCCTAATGTTATGGCTGAGCAGTCCGCAACAGCAGATGTGCCTGATGTCAGCGAAGATGAACCACAAGTTGAAAGCAACATAGTGGTATCCACAGATCTGATTGAAGTACAAACCGATGTATTAGATATCCGAATTGATCCTCAAGGTGGTGACATTGTTTATGCCGCTTTGAAAGCGTTTCCACAGTCTCTTTCTGATAAAAATATTCCATTTGTTCTATTAGAACAAAGCCCAATGCGAACTTATGTGGCGCAAAGCGGTTTAGTAGGTGCTAACGGTATTGATAAAAAAGGCCGTGCATTATTTAGTACTGAAAAAACTCAATACTTATTAGATGAAACCAGTGATGAGTTAGTGGTTAAACTTAGCTTTAATCAAGATCAAGTAGTCATTGATAAAGTATTTAAGTTCAAACGTGGCAATTACTTGGTAGATGTGGGTTATGAAGTAAATAACACCTCCCAAGCCCCTTGGAAAGCCAACTTCTATGCGCAATTTAAGCGTGACAGAAGCCCAGACCCATCCAGTATGGAGTCTATGGGAATGGCATCTTACCTAGGTGGTGCTGTTACTCGCCCATCTGAGCGTTATCATAAAATTGATTTTGACGACATTGATGAAGGTCGCTTTAAAGAAACTATTCAAGGGGGTTGGGTTGCATTTTTACAGCATTACTTCTTAAGTGCATGGGTGCCAAACCCTGAAGCAGCTCATACTTACAACACACGTAAAGCGGGTAATAGCTACATCATTGGTTACTACGATGAAGCGTTAAATGTGAATGCTGGAGAGCAAGCATCGACCTTCACCAGCCTTTATCTTGGCCCTAAAGATCAAGATTTATTAGCAGAAACTTCTGAAAACTTAGAGTTAACTGTAGATTACGGTTGGTTATGGTGGGTAGCACAACCGTTATTCTGGCTACTAACCCTTATTCACTCAATTTTAGGCAACTGGGGTTGGGCCATTATTTTCTTAACTATTTTGGTTAAGTTAGCCTTCTTCCCATTATCCGCTACTAGCTATCGTTCAATGGCTAACATGCGTCGTGTGGCACCTAAACTGGCTGCTCTTCGTGAACAGTTTGGTGAAGATCGTCAAAAACTTAGCCAAGAAATGATGGGTTTATACAAGAAAGAAAAGATAAACCCATTAGGTGGTTGTTTACCGATTCTTGTGCAAATGCCGGTATTCATCGCATTGTATTGGGTATTAATGGAGTCTGTAGAATTGCGCCAAGCGCCGTTCATGCTGTGGATTCAAGATTTATCATTGAAAGATCCATACTTCATTTTGCCGTTAATCATGGGTGTGAGCATGTTTGTTCAAATGCAACTTAACCCAACGCCGCCAGACCCAATGCAAGCAAAAGTTATGAAGCTTATGCCAGTGGTTTTCACCGTATTCTTCTTGTTCTTCCCATCAGGTCTTGTACTGTACTGGGTAGTGAATAACCTGTTGTCTATTGCGCAGCAGTACTACATCACTAAGCAAATAGAAAACGAAAGCAAAAGCTAGCTGGTTTACGTTAGATGGGAGATGAGAAGCGTTAGATGTTTCTTATCTTCTTTCTTTTTTCTCATCTAACCTCTTACGTCTCACATCTTACTTCTATGATGCAACTCAACACAGACACCATTGCCGCTATTGCCACCGCCCCGGGTCGAGGTGGCGTGGGTATCGTGCGTGTGTCTGGGCCTAAAGCTAACGCCATCGCAAATGCGATGCTGGGATTTGTTCCCAAACCCCGTTACGCCCATTACTGTCCGTTTAAAGATGAATCCGATGAAACCCTAGACGAAGGCCTCGCCTTATACTTTGAAGGGCCTAATTCCTTCACAGGTGAAGATGTACTGGAGCTGCAAGGTCATGGTGGCCCAGTGGTGTTGGATTTCATCTTAAAGCGCGTGTGTGAGCTAGGTGCGCGAACAGCTCGCCCTGGAGAATTCTCTGAGCGTGCTTTCTTAAACGACAAAATGGATTTAACTCAAGCAGAAGCCATCGCCGATTTAATCGATTCTGCCTCTGAGCAAGCGGCCCGCTGTGCGGTGCGTTCGTTACAAGGGGCATTCAGCAAGCGAGTCCATGAATTGGTAGAAAGCCTGATTAATCTTCGAATTTATGTGGAAGCCGCCATTGATTTTCCTGAAGAAGAAATCGATTTTCTTAGCGATGGCAAAGTAGAAGCGGACTTAAAAGCAGTAATGGTCAATCTTGCCACTGTCATGCAAGAAGCCAATCAAGGTACCTTGTTGCGTGAAGGCATGAACGTAGTCATTGCAGGTCGGCCCAACGCAGGCAAATCTTCTTTGTTAAACGCCCTTTCTGGACGTGACACTGCTATTGTCACGCACATTGCTGGTACTACCCGCGATGTACTGCGCGAACATATTCATATTGATGGCATGCCACTGCACATTATTGATACCGCTGGGTTACGTGATACCCCAGACGAAGTAGAAAGCATCGGCATTGAGCGCGCTTGGAATGAAATAGAACAAGCGGATCGTGTATTGCTCATGGTTGACGGCACCGAAACCCAATCTACGAAACCCGATGAAATTTGGCCGGATTTTGTAGGCCGCTTGCCTCACCCTGAACGCATCACTGTCATTCGCAACAAAGCGGATTTAACCGGTGAAGTTTCTGGTTTTGTAAAAGATTCACAAGCCATTTGTATATCCGCCAAAGACGGAATAGGTGTGCAAGTACTGCGTGAGCACCTTAAAGCGGTGATGGGGTTTGATGCCGCCAGCGAAGGTGGCTTCATAGCCCGTCGTCGTCACATAGATGCACTCAATCAAGCTAAAGAATTTTTAGATAACGGTTTAGATCAGCTGTTAGGTGCCAGCGCCGGTGAATTGTTAGCTGAAGATTTACGCATGGCGCAAAACGCACTTAATGAAATCACCGGTGAGTTCACCAGTGATGACTTATTGGGTAAAATTTTTGGCAGTTTTTGTATTGGTAAGTAATGTTTTTTTGAATCACTCAAAGTACAAACAAATAACGCAGCCTAAGCTGCGTTTTTTAATGTCTGATATTTGATGAAACTATTTATAAAACTCAGGGGAATGCTTAATCGTCGCATTCTGTTCTTTATCGTGCTGAATCCAAAACTGCGCATTTTCATCTTTTACAAAATTCTCAATGGCTTCCATCGCAACTAAGGTTTGTTCTTTATTAAAGTTAAATGAAGGGACCCGCTTGTGGGTTCTATTTTTAGTGAAGTGGTATAAGTCACCAGATAATACGATTGGACCAGATTCTGGCAAGTTGATGTATAGCATTTGATGGCCCGGTGTGTGTCCTGGTGCGGATTTGATGACAACATTGCCATCACCAAATACATCATGGTCGCCATTAAGTATTTTGAATTTAGATTTATCCAGTTGGGCATAGCTTGGTGGGTTGAAACCAAATTTTTCTGGTGCTGGGCCAAATGCCGCATTGTATTCCGCTTGTTGAATCAATAATGCGGCATTGCTAAATAAGTTAGTGTTACCCGTATGATCTCCATGAAAGTGTGAAATGCCAATATAATCGATATCGGCGGGGTTAATATTGATCTCAGCCAGTTGCTTAGATAGAGGATTTGTCACTGTCATTTTTATCATTCCGCCAAACCCTTCTGCGCCGTTCTCGCCTATGGCGTCTATAAATCCTGTATCCCAAATCATGGTGCCTTTTTCGTGACGAATGAGGTAGCAGCTGTTTGTGAGCTCCTTGGTGACCCCTTTATCAATGCCCGGTGAGAACATAGAGATATCTCGAACTTCGATATTGCCACATTCAAATACATGTAGGGTTAGGTTGGGTTTGGCAAAACCGATTGTAGGGAAAGCCAATAAAGCGATTAAAAGTAAAATAGGGGTCTTCATCCAAGTATTTCCTTAATTAGATGTCAGGATTGCCATTACTTTAACGAATTTTTATAACAATAAGGTAGAGCTTTATTTTTCTCCTTTTGCGTTAATTGGTTTTTTAAAGGAGTTGTGGGTAACACTGTGGTTAATATGTTGATTTACTTGTTTTATGTTGTGGAAAACCTTCCATATCGTGCCATATTATTCGGTTATTTAATTGAGTCTGGTCGTTGAAATTCAGTGGAATTAACCTGTTAATAAACTGTGATTATTTGTGGGTAAGGAATAACTAACGTGTGAGTACCTGTCTTCAGCCCTTTATTTATAGTGGGTAGCAAGGTTGTGGATAAAGTAGAATGATTGAACAAATTGTGAATGGTTTTAAATCCACAAGGTGGTGGCATCATCTTGTGGATGAAATTTATAGTTGAAAGGAAGAGCTAGGATGGTTATCCACAGGGTCTTTGGATATCTTTTCTCTGTTGTGAGTGATACGCCCATTAATGGTGGTGTAATCAATACCAATTATGCGATTGAGCACCCCAATAAAGCTGGTGGTATCGTTTGGTGAGCTAATCAGCGTATCAATTTGGGCATGCTCAGGAACTAATGCCATGGCCCTTTGTTGGCTATCCCCACCTGGAATTTGCATAAACAACAAGTTGAAGTTCTCGGCGTGGGCCATGAAGGTTTGATCTGTGGTTCTGAGGCCAGAGCATCCAGATACCAAAAATAGGCTTAATATAGATAAGGGTATTAGTCTCATTGTATTTATTATGCCGTGAAGTGAGTTTGGGTCATCCTTAAATTTGCCTGTAAGCCAGTTAAAATGCCAGTTTTATGGGCAAGAATCGTGATCAGTTGCCCGTTGTGTCTAGCGTATAAAGCGCCCTATCTATATAATGCCCGCCCTGGTGAATTTTTGAGCAATAAATAATCAAGTTTATTGCATTTCTATGTGCAGAGGTGATTGCGTGGATTTTCCAAAGCGTTATGACGTAATTGTAGTAGGCGGTGGCCATGCTGGTACCGAGGCCTGCTTGGCCGCTGCGCGTATGGGGTGTAAAACCCTGTTGATTACTCACAGTATTGAAACCGTGGGTGTTATGTCCTGTAACCCTGCCATTGGCGGTATTGGTAAATCTCATTTAGTGAAAGAGATCGACGCTTTTGATGGGGCCATGGCTCGCGCCACCGATAAAGGGGGCATTCAATTTCGTACCCTTAATAGCCGCAAAGGCCCAGCCGTGCGCGCTACCCGTGCTCAGGCTGATCGTGCTTTATATAAAGCGGCGATACGTGACATTGTGGAAAACCAGCCTAATTTAGAATTCTTCCAACAGGCCTGTGACGATTTAATCGTTGAAGGGGATACCGTTAAAGGGGTTGTTACCCAAGCAGGTATTCGCATACATGCGGATTCTGTCGTGTTAACCACAGGTACTTTTTTAGGTGGGGTTATTCACATAGGTTTGGATAATTACCAAGGTGGTCGTGCTGGTGATCCACCATCTAATAACCTAGCCAAGCGTTTGCGTGAATTACCGTTTAATGTTGGCCGCTTAAAAACCGGAACCCCTGCCCGTATTGATGCACGCAGTGTGGATTTTTCAGTGATGCAACGTCAGCCCGGTGATGCCGTGACACCCGTGATGTCATTCATGGGTTCTCAGGCCGATCATCCAGAACAAATTGATTGCTTTATTACCCATACCAATGAAAAAACCCACAACATTATTCGTGGTGGTTTAGATCGAAGCCCAATGTATTCAGGGGTTATTGAAGGGGTCGGTCCACGCTACTGCCCATCAATTGAAGACAAGGTCATGCGCTTTGCTGACAAAAACTCACACCAGATTTTTGTTGAGCCTGAAGGGTTAAGCACCCACGAGTTATACCCAAATGGCATCAGTACTAGTTTGCCATTTGACGTACAAATTGAGCTTATCCACAGTATGAAGGGTTTCGAAAACGCCCATATTACGCGTCCGGGTTACGCCATCGAATACGATTATTTTAATCCGCAAGATTTGAAACACAGTTTAGAAACCAAGTTCATGAATGGCTTGTTTTTCGCGGGGCAAATCAATGGCACAACCGGTTATGAAGAAGCCGGAGCGCAAGGCTTATTAGCCGGAACCAACGCGGCCCTGCGTAGCATGGAAAAAGACGCGTGGTATCCACGTCGTGATGAAGCCTATTTAGGTGTATTAGTGGATGACTTGATCACCATGGGTACTAACGAGCCTTACCGCATGTTCACCTCCCGTGCGGAATACCGTTTGATTCTGCGTGAAGACAACGCTGATTTACGCCTAACTGAAATCGGTCGCGAGCTAGGATTGGTAGGCGATGAACGCTGGGCTGCATTCTGTGAAAAACGTGAAGCCATTGAATTAGAGACACAGCGTTTAAAAAGCACATGGATTCAGGCGGGCTCTGATGAAAGCAAGCAACTAGAACCAAAGTTAAAGCAGCCATTAACCCGTGAATACAGTTTGATGGATTTACTTAAGCGACCTGAAATTGAATACAAGGATTTGGCCCATTTGAAAGGCGAAGCCGTTGCCGACCCGCAAGTGTCTGAACAGGTTCAAATTGCTGCTAAGTATGAAGGTTACATAACACGCCAGCTTGAAGAAATTGAGCAAATGCGCCGTTATGAAAATACCCAGCTGCCAAAAGATTTGGACTATTCAAAAGTAGGTGGTTTGAGTAACGAGATCCTGCAAAAATTATCGACCTTGCAGCCGGAAACCTTGGGAACGGCAAGCCGTATTCAAGGGGTGACGCCAGCGGCATTAAGCCAGCTGCTGATTTATTTGAAAAAGCATCACAGTGTGCAAAAACAATCAGCTTAAAATATTGTTGGGTTACGCCGTAAGCGTTTTAATTAACAGTTTCAGTTTTTTGGCTAACCCACCCTACTTAAACCAAAGCTTGTAGGATGGGTTAGCTTTGAGTCACACGAAAAGCGTAACCCATCAATGGACCCCCAATGTACGACGCACTACTCAAAACTGGCTTAATCAAACAAGGCCTAGAACTTAGCGAAGATAAAATCCAGCTACTACTGGATTACCATGCTTTGTTGGTAAAGTGGAATAAAGCCTACAACCTAACCGCGGTACGTGATCCAAAAGAAATGATCAGCCGCCACTTGTTAGATAGCCTCAGTATTATCCCTCATATTACTGGTGAGCGTATTTTAGACGTGGGCACAGGGCCGGGTTTGCCGGGCATTCCCATGTCCATTTGTTTTCCAGAAAAACAATTTACCTTGCTTGATAGTAATGGCAAAAAAACTCGCTTTTTAACTCAAAGCAAAATTGAGCTAAAGCTTGGGAATATGACTCCTGTGCAATCCCGTATAGAGTCCTTTGAAGCACCCTTGTTTGATGCCATTACTTCCCGCGCCTTTGCTACTTTAAAAGATATGGTAGATGGTAGTATTCATTTACTTAAGGAAGGTGGCTTCTTTTACGCCATGAAAGGGATATACCCACAGGCGGAAATTGATGAATTGGATGATCGAGTGACTGTGGTAGACTGTTTTGCTTTGCACGTTCCCGGTGAAGATGGAGAGCGTCATTTGGTTAAAATCAAGAAAGCCTGACGTCCAATGACTGGGGTCTGGTGCTTAACAAAAAGAAATAGACTTTAAGCTCGTATTTATTTTCTCGAATATCGGATAGTCTTTTTGTGTAATGGAATTTTTTGCGTGCGACGTGTGACGTCGACGCCTGATAAAAAAGGTGTTTTGTGGGTCGAATCATTGCGGTAGCCAATCAAAAAGGCGGAGTGGGTAAAACCACCACCACTGTTAATTTATCTGCGTCTTTGGTGGCGACAAAACGTAAAGTATTGGTCATCGACTTGGACCCACAAGGAAATGCCACCATGGGCAGCGGCGTGAATAAGCATGAACTGGAGCAATCTGTTTATGATGTTTTGGTTGAAAGTGCAGCGGTTAATGATGTGAAAGTTGCCACAGACCCAGCTGGTTACGACATGATTCCTGCCAACGGTGATTTAACCGCCGCCGAAGTGGCGCTAATGGATTTAGACCACAAAGAACGCCGATTAAAAATGGCGCTGGATGCGGTGAAAGATCAATACGACTATATCCTAATTGACTGTCCACCATCACTTAACATGTTAACCGTGAATGCCTTTGTGGCTGCTGACGGTATCATTATCCCCATGCAATGCGAGTATTATGCACTTGAAGGCTTAACAGCATTAATGAATACCATTGAGCGTATTAAACAAATAAACCCGAAATTAGAAATCGACGGCTTATTGCGCACCATGTATGACCCAAGGGCCAGTTTAACCACCGACGTATCAGCACAATTGATTAATCACTTTGGTGACAAAGTCTATGGCACCGTGATTCCCCGTAATATTCGTTTAGCGGAAGCCCCTAGTTATGGCATCCCTGCTCTGTGTTATGATAAAAACTCACGAGGGGCTGTGTCTTATTTAGCTCTAGCTGGTGAAGTGAATCGCAAAAACCAATCTGTACAACATTAATTACTTTATTTAAGCGGCATCAAGAACATGGCAAAAAAACGTGGATTAGGTGGAATGGGGTTGGATGCCCTACTGGCAGGAGCAGCCAGTCAAAAAGGCAATCAAAATCAAGATGTGCCAGAGCAAGCCGAATCTGAAACCGTTAGTAGTAAAGATGTACTAAAGAACTTACCTGTAGAATTTTTGCAACCGGGCCAGTATCAGCCGCGCAAAGACATGCACCCAGAAGCACTGGAAGAGCTGGCCGCATCCATCAAAGTACAGGGCATTATGCAGCCCATCGTCGTACGTGCCATCGCCCCTTCCGCTAAAAATACCAAATACGAAATCATCGCCGGTGAACGTCGCTGGCGCGCTGCGCAAATGGCTGGGCTGCATGAAGTGCCTGCTATTATCCGCGAAGTAGCCGACGAAGCGGCCATCGCCATGGCGCTGATTGAAAATATCCAAAGGGAGAATCTCAACCCAATGGAAGAAGCGGTGGCCTTGTCTCGATTACAACAAGAGTTTGAATTAACTCAGCAGCAAGTAGCCGAAGCGGTAGGTAAAAGTCGTGTGACCGTAACAAACCTACTACGCTTGATGAATTTAAATGATGATGTGCGCATATTACTAGAGCATGGTGATATTGAAATGGGCCATGCCCGCGCCCTGCTTGGCTTACAAGATGAGCATCAAAGTGAAGCGGCTCGACATGTGGTAGCTAAAAGCTTTACGGTTCGCCAAACCGAAGCCTTAGTGCGCACTTGGCATGAGCAAAAATCCAATATAGCTAAACCAAAATCGGATCCTAACATCCAGCGTTTAGAGACAAGCTTGGGTGATCGTCTTGGCGCAAAAGTAGAGCTCAAACATAACGCCAAAGGCAAAGGCAAGTTGGTGATCAACTATGCTAGCTTAGATGAGTTAGACGGCATTTTAAGCCACATCAAATAATCCTCCTCTATATCAGCCAACTTTGCATAGTTGGCTGATAGTTTCATTGTTATCTGTTATTAACACAACTACACTCGCGTTCGTTTGTATGAAAAACAAACAGTGGTTACCCTGTGTCACTGTAAATGCTTAATTTAAATGAGAATAAAGTGAATGGCTGGTTGAAGCTAACTCCTATAGCCAATATAATTCGGCGCGCCTTATTTAAGGCGATGTTAGTGGATGATCGCTGTTGATGTTGGTAAGTGACAGTCGGAGATACCTTTGAGACAAACCATTTCTAGGCCTCCGGTTTATCGTATTACGCTGATTCAGTTAGCCTTAACACTGGTTTGCACAGGCCTGTTTTTGATTCGCAGCCAAGATGCCGCCATATCCGCCCTAGCCGGTGGATTAATATGCGCTATCCCCAACGCTTACTTTATACATAAAGCGTTTTTGTACACAGGGGCGCGCCAAGTACAACCTATGCTGCAATCGTTTTATCAGGGTGGCACATGGAAAATGGTACTCACAGCGATTGGGTTCGCTGCAGCATTTAAGCTGATACAACCCTTGGATTTTCTCGCATTGATGACAACCTTTGTGTTGGTATTAAGCGTAAACGTATTTGTTTCTAAGATTGCAAAAATATAAACCTTTTAGACGAGAGTGACTTATGGCGGGTAATTCGACCGAATACATAAAACACCACCTCACTAACTTAACCTACGGTAAATTACCGGAAGGCACTGAGCGAGTAGATGGTACAGTACTAACTGAAGATACGTGGACACTAGCACAAAGTGCTGCTGAAGCGGGTCAAATGGGCTTCATGGCACTGCATGTTGACTCATTAGCTTGGTCGATAGGCCTTGGCGCATTGATCATGTTCTTGTTCTATCGCGCAGCTCGTAAAGCCACTACAGGTGTGCCAACGGGCTTCCAGAACTTCGTAGAAGTAATGGTTGAATTCATTGACAACACAGTGAAAGAATCTTTCCACGGTCGTAACCCTCTGGTTGCACCATTGGCGTTAACTATTTTCTGTTGGGTTTTCATGATGAACTTCATGGATTTAATCCCAGTAGACGTATTACCTAAGCTGTTCGAACTAGGCTTTGCCGCAGCAGGCAATGATCCACACCATGCATTCATGAAAGTGGTACCTTCAACTGACCCTAACATTACCATGGGTATGTCCATTACCGTATTTGCCTTGATGATCTTCTACAGCATTAAAGTAAAAGGTTTCGGCGGCTTCCTTGGTGAGCTAACCCTACACCCATTTAACGTTAAGAACCCATTTGTTCAGGCGTTATTTGTACCTGTGAACTTCTTCTTAGAGTCCATTGCCTTGATCGCTAAGCCGATCTCACTGGCATTGCGTTTGTTCGGTAACATGTATGCAGGTGAGATGATCTTCATCCTTATCGCACTACTGTTCTCGGCTGGCTTAGCGCTTGGTTTACTTGGTGGCGTACTACAATGGGCGTGGGCAGTTTTCCACATTCTTGTAATCACGTTGCAAGCATTCATCTTTATGATGTTGACCATAGTGTATTTGTCTATGGCTCACGAAGACCATTAAACGATTTTTTAACCCTTTAACTTAACCGTTAATTTTAACTTAACTTTAAAAAACTGGAGTAAATTATGGAAATGATCTACATCGCAGCCGCTCTTATGATCGGTCTAGGTGCACTAGGTACGGCTATCGGTTTCGGTATCCTTGGTGGTCGTCTACTTGAAGGTTCTGCTCGTCAGCCTGAACTAGCGCCAATGCTACAAGGTAAAATGTTCCTTATCGCTGGTCTATTAGATGCCGTACCTATGATCGGTGTTGGTCTTGGTCTATACCTAATGTTCGCAGTTGCAGGTTAATCTTTAACTTTCATACGTAACACAACGAACTAGAGGACTAAGGCGTGAATATTAATTTGACTCTGATTGGCCAAATCATCGCCTTTGCTGTTTTCGTTGCATTCTGCATGAAGTTTGTTTGGCCTCCGCTAATCAATGCAATGCAAGAACGTGCAAAGAAAATCGCAGATGGTTTGGACGCAGCGAATCGTGCTGAACGTGATTTAAAATTGGCGCAAGAAAAAGCCGGTTCTCAATTACGTGAAGCAAAAGAACAAGCTGCCCAGATCATTGAGCAAGCCAACAAGCGCGCTAGCCAAATCATTGATGAAGCCAAAGAAACGGCTCACAAAGAAGGCGACCGCATTAAAGTTGCAGCTCAAGCAGAAATTGATCAAGAAGTTAACCGCGCGAAAGAAACTTTACGTAGTAAGGTTTCAGCACTAGCAGTAGCCGGCGCTTCTAAAATCCTGGAAACCTCAATTGATGTTGAGAAGCACAATGCGCTTCTTGATAAATTGGCAGAAGAGCTATAAGCGAGGTTTACCATGGCTGAACTTTCAACATTGGCACGTCCATACGCGAAAGCAGCCTTCCAAGCCGCTGTTGACGCTGGTGAATTGCAAGCATGGTCAACCATGCTTTCAGTAGCCAGCCAAGTAGCCGATCAAGATCAGGTAGAAGAAGTACTTTCTAATCCTGGCCTAACCGGCACACAGCAGGCTCAAACATTTATTGATGTTTGTGGTGAAATATTGAACGAAGCAGGTCAAAACCTAGTTTCAGTTCTAGCAGAAAACAAACGTATTTCTCTGCTACCACAAATTTCTGAACAGTTTGAGCACTTGAAGGCCGAGCTAGAAAAAGCCGTAGATGTAGAAATCATCTCCGCTTTCGAAGTAACGGACGATACTAAGCAAAAATTGACTCAAGCTCTCAAAGCCAAACTTGATAAAGACGTACGTGTAACCACTACTGTTGATTCAACATTAGTAGGTGGTGCCATCATCCGAGCGGGTGATTTGGTAATTGACGGTACGCTTAAAGGCAAGTTGGCCAAGTTAGCCGAAGCGATGAACTCCTGAGTTTGAGGGATAAAGCATGCAGCAACTAAATCCTAGCGAAATTAGCGATGTGATCAAAAGCCGTATCGAGAAACTTGATACGTCTTCTGAAGCTCGCACCGAAGGTACCATAGTATCCGTCGCTGACGGTATCGTGCGTATCCACGGACTAGCCGACGTAATGTACGGCGAAATGATTGAATTTGACGGTGGCCTATACGGCATGGCGCTTAACTTAGAGCGCGATTCTGTCGGTGCAATCGTATTGGGTGATTACCTACCACTACAAGAAGGCCAAAAGGCTCGTTGTACTGGTCGTATCCTTGAAGTACCTACTGGCCCAGAACTACTTGGCCGTGTGGTTGACGCTCTTGGTAACCCAATTGACGGGAAAGGCCCAATCGAAGCAAAAGTATCTACTCCTGTAGAACGTATTGCTCCGGGCGTAATCTCTCGTAAATCAGTAGATCAACCTGTGCAAACTGGTTATAAATCAGTCGATGCCATGGTTCCTGTTGGCCGTGGCCAGCGTGAACTTATCATCGGTGACCGTCAGACTGGTAAAACAGCGATGGCAATCGATGCGATCATCAACCAAAAAGACTCTGGCATTAAGTGTGTATACGTAGCCATCGGTCAGAAGCAATCTTCAATTGCGAACGTTGTTCGTAAACTTGAAGAACACGGCGCAATGGAAAACACCATTATCGTAGCCGCTTCTGCATCTGATCCAGCTTCTATGCAGTTCTTGTCTGCGTACTCTGGTTGTGCAATGGGTGAATACTTCCGTGACCGCGGTGAAGACGCACTAATCGTATATGATGATTTGACTAAACAAGCTTGGGCTTACCGTCAAATTTCATTGCTATTGAAACGTCCTCCTGGTCGTGAAGCATACCCTGGTGACGTATTCTATTTGCACTCTCGCTTACTAGAGCGTGCATCTCGCGTAAATGCGAACTACGTTGAGCAATTCACCAATGGTGAAGTGAAAGGTCAAACCGGTTCTTTAACCGCTCTGCCTATCATCGAAACTCAAGGTGGTGACGTATCTGCGTTCGTACCAACTAACGTTATCTCCATTACAGATGGTCAGATCTTCTTAGAAACTAACCTATTCAATGCGGGTATTCGCCCAGCAATGAACGCCGGTATTTCGGTATCGCGTGTTGGTGGTTCTGCACAAACTAAGATCATCTCTAAATTAGGTGGTGGTATCCGTCTAGCCTTGGCTCAGTACCGTGAACTAGCAGCGTTTGCTGCCTTCGCATCTGACCTAGATGACGCGACTCGTGAGCAGTTAGAGCACGGTAAAGCTGTTACTGAACTAATGAAGCAGAAACAGTACGCGCCTATGTCTGTAGCAGAAATGGCTATCATGCTATTCGCTGCTAACGAAGGTTATCTAAAAGACGTAGCCGTAGAAAAAATTGGTGACTTTGAAGCATCACTTCTTTCTTACGCCCACGCTGAGTTCAAAGACCTAGTAAATCTGATTAACGGTGCCGGTAAATACGGTGACGACGAGAAGAATGGTCTGAAAGACTTACTTGAGAAATTTAAGGCAACTCAAACCTACTAAGCTTCGGCTTAGTCGGTTCGCCGAGTAGATAATAGGGGCAGTCATATGGCAGTCGGAAAAGAGATTAAGCAGAAAATCGGCAGTATTAACAATACGCGTAAGATTACATCTGCTATGGAAATGGTAGCCGCCTCGAAGATGCGTAAAGCGCAGACTCGTATGGAAGCTGGCCGTCCATATGCGGAAAAAATCCGCGCGGTAGTGGGCCATATGGCCAACGCTACCAGTGAATACCGTCATGCCTATCTGCAAGAGCGAGAAGTAAAACGCGTTGGTTACATCGTCGTGACTTCTGACCGTGGTTTATGTGGTGGCTTAAACACCAACTTGCTACGTAGCTTGATGAAAGAAATGCAACAGTTCAACGAAGATAAAGTTGAAGTGGATATTTGTGCCATTGGCCAAAAAGGCGTTTCATTCTTCAAAAGCTTCGGCGGCAATGTGGTTGCAGCTAAAACTCACATGGGTGACGTACCAGAAATCAACGATTTAATCGGTAGTGTTAAGGTGATGCTAGATAAGTTTGATAACGGCGAAATCGACCGTTTGTATCTAGTGGGCAACAAGTTTGTTAACACCATGACGCAAAAACCAACCGTTGAACAACTTCTACCGCTTGAAGCTGAACAAGACGAAGCACTAAGTGGCCACTGGGACTACATCTACGAACCAGATGCGCAAGCATTATTAAACGAAATGTTGGTTCGTTACATTGAGTCTCAGGTATATCAAGCCGTTGTTGAAAACACAGCGTGTGAGATGGCAGCACGGATGTTGGCGATGAAAGCCGCAACCGACAATGCAGGTGACTTCATTAAAGAGCTGAACTTGTTATACAACAAGGCTCGTCAGGCAGCGATTACACAAGAGATCTCCGAGATCTGTAGTGGCGCAGCAGCGGTATAGGCTTGCAGATTAAAGGTTTATAAGAGGATTTAACAATGAGTAGCGGAAAGGTCGTACAGATCATCGGCGCTGTAATCGATGTGGAATTCCCACGCGATTCAGTACCAAAAGTATATGACGCGCTTAAAGTTGAAGGCGGAGAAATCACGCTAGAAGTTCAACAACAGCTGGGTGACGGTATCGTACGTACCATCGCCATGGGTTCTACAGAAGGCCTAAAGCGCGGTTTAGTAGCTGAAAACACAAACGGTCCAATTCAAGTACCAGTTGGTACTGAAACACTTGGCCGTATCATGGACGTTCTTGGACGTCCTATCGATGAATGTGGCGAAATTGGTGAGAAAGAAGTTTCTTCTATTCACCGTAAAGCCCCAACTTTCGATGAGCAAGCAAACTCTACAGATTTGCTAGAGACTGGTATCAAAGTAATCGATCTAGTTTGTCCATTCGCTAAGGGTGGTAAAGTTGGTCTATTCGGTGGTGCCGGTGTTGGTAAAACTGTAAACATGATGGAATTAATCAACAACATCGCAAAAGCGCACTCAGGTTTATCTGTATTCGCTGGTGTTGGTGAGCGTACTCGTGAAGGTAACGATTTCTACTACGAAATGGCTGAGTCTGGTGTTGTAAACCTAGACGACAAAACCAAATCTAAAGTAGCCATGGTTTACGGACAAATGAATGAGCCACCGGGTAACCGTTTACGCGTAGCGTTGACTGGTCTAACCATGGCTGAGAAATTCCGTGACGAAGGTAAAGACGTACTACTTTTCGTAGATAACATCTACCGTTACACACTTGCGGGTACTGAGGTATCTGCACTTCTAGGTCGTATGCCTTCTGCGGTAGGTTACCAGCCAACTCTTGCTGAAGAGATGGGTGTACTGCAAGAGCGTATTACCTCGACTAAAACTGGTTCGATCACCTCTATCCAAGCGGTATACGTACCTGCGGATGATATGACGGATCCAAGCCCAGCAACTACGTTTGCTCACTTGGACTCAACTGTATCTCTGTCTCGTGAAATCGCTTCAAAAGGTATCTACCCTGCAATCGACCCACTAGACTCTACCTCTCGTCAGTTAGATCCTCTAGTAATCGGTCAAGAGCACTACGACGTAGCTCGTGGCGTTCAAACTGTATTGCAGCGTTATAAAGAACTGAAAGACATCATCGCCATCCTTGGTATGGACGAACTGTCTGAAGAAGATAAGCAAACTGTATCTCGTGCACGTAAGATCGAGCGTTTCTTATCTCAACCTTTCCACGTTGCTGAAATCTTCACTGGCGCGCCTGGTAAGTACGTATCGCTTAAAGAGACGATCCGTGGCTTCAAAGGTTTGTTAGATGGTGAATTCGATGCTCTACCAGAACAAGCGTTCTACATGGTAGGTACAATCGAAGAAGCAATCGAGAAAGCGAAAACCTTCTAATAGGAGAGAAAGCTATGGCAATGACGGTTCACTGCGATATCGTTAGCGCTGAAGAGGCTATCTTCTCCGGCTTGGTTGAGCTGCTAGTTGCGGCAGGTGAGCAGGGTGATGTAGGTGTAATGCCTGGTCACGCTGCCCTTGTGACTTCACTAAAACCAGGCCCCGTTCGCATTATTAAGCAGAACGGTGAAGAGGAAATCTTCTACGTATCAGGTGGCTTTTTAGAAGTTCAGCCTAACTCAGTAACAGTTTTGGCTGATACTGCGTTACGCGCTGATAACATCGACGAAGCAGCCGCGCTTGAAGCGAAAAAACACGCTGAGCAAGCACTAGAAAATCAAAACGGTGATTTTGATTACTCTCGTGCCGCGTCTCAGCTTGCGGAATCAATGGCTCAGATTCGCACCCTGCAGCAAATCCGCGAAAAACTAGGTAAGCGTTAATTTCTTAAACCATTACCTAAATGAAAAGACCTGCTTTTGCGGGTTTTTTTATATCTGATGTTTATGAATTAAGTAAGCTGATCAGCTTGCCCTATTAAACTCACATGGCTTATGTTTGCACTGAGCAGCAAATCCGCGAAAAACTGGGTAAGCGTTAATTTCTTAATTAACCATTACCTAAATGAAAAGACCCGCTTTTGCGGGTTTTTTTATGTCTGTTGTATCTGAATTAAGTAAGCTCATTAGCTTGCCTTATTCAGAATTTAAATGACTTCTATGGGGTAGGTCTGTGAAAAAGTGGCTAGGCGATAATTTGTAAGTGGTGACTAATTAAATGAAAAAAACCGCTTATGCGGTTTTATTGGTTTTAATTTTAGTTATTTAATTCTGGGTAATTTAGATTGTTTGAAGCGCAGGTCACACATTATTGCTGGTTAGTTTCTTAATAATCTTAGTAATAGAAAGTGCATTTTGATATAAAAGATAAGTGGCAGATTGGGTGTTGTAATCAATTAATGATGATTTCATGAAGTCCAATTTTGCTTGAATTCTACGAAGTTGGATAAACGCGGCTTCGGATAATTTAGACGTTTGAAGAAATTCTAAATCCAACTGTATTTGTTTGAATACTTCTGCTTGATCTAATAAAAAATCATGCTGTGTAAACATAGTTGTACCGTATATCGTACTGTCTACATCCAGTGCTCTAGCTGAAAGTAAAAAGGTATTGAGCTGAATTCGGCCCAAAGCTTCAACTGTATTAAGGGATTTTTTTTGCCTATTTTTATGTTCTAGAAATAAATCAACGGCATATTTTCTGAAATTCCCTCGAATATTCTCATTCAAAGATGCACCCATACCGACCATTTGCTCATATTTTAATGTTGGGAGCAATTCCTGCCATTTCTGAGAGAATTGCTTATCAACGGGGTCGCTTGATTGTGATATATGGGAAGTAGCTTCTTTGAAATAGCGATTAAAATCTTGATTAAATCGTTTGTCTTCACTGGATAGCAAGTACATATAAAATGCTGACATGCCCTTGGTAACAGAAAGATAGTGTTTATCAAATGAGGATAAAGCATTTACGGAGATGCTTAAAAAAACGAGAATTATGCTAATTGCAGCTCTAAACATCAGAGAATACCTGTCATTTTAATTATTATTTATTACAAAAATAACCTATATATGAGATATATTGTGTAACATAGGTGACATAATTCACCTAAAGATCTAATCATGCGACGGCATACAAGCTGAATTGGTAGTTTGGACGGGCTTAAAAAAGAAGAGCCTAGTTACTGCTCTGTTGCTATACCAGCAGAGCAGTAAAACAAGCGTTATTTATATACCTTTCGAATCTGACGGTTTCAAGTTGACGACTCTGTAATAGGGGCGGTTTATAACTTTCAAGCCATTCCATTTTGATACAAAGACCCCCGTTAAGTTGGTAAATAGCCATAGTACCAGTGCTCACAATAATTAAAGCAGGCTGCTGGCAATAACATTTTGGTCTTGTTGTTGCTCAGTCATGATTTTATCGATGGCCAATGCGTTTTGGTATAACAAATATGTGGCTGAGCGAGTGTCATAATCAACCAAAGATGGCTTCATAAAACGGAATTTTGCTTCTATTCTTCTTAGTTGTTTTTGATAGCTTTTTGGTAGGCCTGAACCAAGTAGAGCTTTAAGGTCTGCTTCTACTTGATTAGCCACCTCAACTTGATCCAATAAACGGTCGTGATCGTTAAACAGGTTGGTGCCGTAAATTGAACTGTCTAAGTCTAGTGATCGTGCAGATAATAATGAGCTGAAAATCTGAATGCGTTCATAGGCATTAATAGCGTATTTACTTCCCTTTGGATTTTTTTGAAACTCTAAATATAAATCCACTACATAGGCTCTAAAACCTAAACGTGCAGACTGAGGAAGTAATAAGCCCATCCCCTTACTTTTGTCATAAGCCAATGTTGGTTTTAATTCCATCCAGCGTTTTAGAATATTTTGCTTGCTCGGGTCTTTCGATTCAATAATGAACTCGGTGGCCAGATCGAATTGCTTTTCGTACGCTACTTTGAATTTCTTATCTTCATTTGATAACAGATACATGTAAAAAGATGACATGCCTTGGGTAACAGCAAGGAAGTGTCTTTCAAATGGGGTAAGTGCCATGCTAGAGAGGCTAACTAGCATTAAGCTTAAGGATAATGCAACTCTTAACATAAGAGATAACCTGTTTTTTATTTTTTTGAGACTCATAACTTAATCTATCTGTTGATAATTTTCAGCTACCCAATTGATCAAAATGTCATTTTTATTAAGAATATGTCGCTTTATTACTGACTAATTGTCTTTTTAGTCAAAAAAAGACCTAAAAACCACGGGTCAGACCAATAATGGAATGAAAGAACTTAAACTATTTTGTTTTTATTTGAAATTATTCTAACAAATTTGGAAGTTGATCATGCACTTTTTGGTCATTACAGGCCATTACTTATTTTTTGATAAATTCTATCTAGCACTTAAGTAAGATTTGTTTAGCTAGATTTGTAAGTTGTCACTAGTGTTACACTTTTTAAAAAAATTAGTCGGTTAAAATTGCCACCTAATTTCCTGTTGTTTAATATTTAATCAGCGAGAAATGATAAGAATAAAGAAAAGATCGCACACAATAATAATTAAATATAACAAAAACTATGAAGGTTCCCTCTCATGCTTAGCCTAAAAAATGTAATGCTAGCCGCTTTCTCTTTTGCTCTTGTTTCTGGTGCTAATGCCATCGGTGGTGGTGGCGGTGGTAGCAATGGCCCATCAAAAATGATTGTGGGCGATTCAATATTCGCACTGTCTGGTGATATCCACTCTTACCTTGAAGATGACCTAAACGAAGAAATTGACACTCATGCACGTAGTGGCTGCCAAATGCTGGGTGGTAACTTGATCTGCTCTAGTTATTACCGTATTCCTCGTCAATACGACCGAGCTTCTAAGACGGGTATTGATACAGTGATCTTTAACGGTGGTGGTAACGACTTCCTATTAGGCGACGGCGGTGATTGCTCAACTTCAGCTTGTGTTTCTGGTGTATTGGCTGATGTGGAAGAAGCCATTGCAGGTATGGTTTCTGATATGCAAGACGATGGTATGGATCAAATTATCTTCCTTGGTTACTACTACACTGAAGATGAAAACAACAATGCAATTAACCTAGAGTCAGCAAATTATAAAGCGGCTAACTACCCAGCTATGGGCATTGATTTCATCGATACTCGTGCAAGCTTCCAAGGTAACGAATGGCGTTATATCAGTAGCGATGGCATTCACCCAACTGCAGCGGGTTCACGTGTGCTGGCTGATCTAATTAAAGCTGAACTTAACTAAGATTCCGCTTTATTGAAAAGAAAACACCGTGATAGCCTCACGGTGTTTTTTTTTGCTTTAATGATTACTTCAATTACGTTGGTTGGTTGCTATGAATGTCTTGTTAGGTCTTATTTTAGTTGGTGTGTCTTTTGGTGCGATGGCACAAGATAAGATAAGTAACTTTTTAGGAATGGAGTTTGTTCAAATTAAGGCAGGTGAATTCTTGATGGGTAGTCCAGAGGTTGAGCTTGGTCGCAGAGAAGATGAACGTCAGCATCCTGTTCTTATAAGCAAAAATTTCTGGTTGCAAACCACAGAGGTCACACGAAAGCAATGGGTCACTCTAATGCAGGGGGATCCATCCAGCCATCGAAACTGTGGGCAGCAATGCCCTGTCAATCGAGTTAAATTTGAATGGATTCAAGCATTCATCGAAAAGCTCAACCAACAAGATACTCAATACAGTTATCATCTACCCACAGAAGCGCAGTGGGAATATGCAGCAAGGGCGGGAACGAAGACGCCGTTTTCAACAGGTAAATGTTTAAAAGCTTCACACGCAAATTTTAAGGCACTTGATCCTTACGGAGAATGTGAGGTGGGGGCGCGAGCTAAGGGACCAAAACCTGTAGCCAGTTATCAAGCTAATCACTGGGGGTTGTTTGATATGCATGGTAATGTTTGGGAAATGGTTAGTGACTACTATGGTGAGTATCCAACAACTAAAGTCACAGATCCAGAAGGACCAAAAGTGGGTGAGCGCCGTGTATTACGTGGCTCAAGCTGGTTCAGTGGCCAAACCATGGCACGCTCAGCGAGTCGCTTGAATGCAAAAAATGATATTGCAGGGTTCCGCTTGGTGGCTAAGGCTAAATAAGTGCAAACCACGGAATATCGTCTTATTTCTACTTTAGTGTGTGCATTGCAAAAAGAGAGCACAGTATTCGACTCAGATATTTACCCTATTAAAGAGGAGATTGCGATCTCAACTTGAGTGATGCAAACGCTCAAGTTAAGCAAATCAAGGTGGGGTCTTGACCTTTGCTTCCGATCAAGCGGTATTATCCTCCGCAACCAACTTCAAACAGTAGTGACTAATGTGCGTTATCGTTTTAATTGATCATATGAAATGTTGTAATGGATCAAAGCTAAGTAAGCATAATTAATGATGTTAGTAACACGGACAGTGCTTTTGATTACTTGTATCAAATTATCAAAAACGTATCGTTTTCCTTTGTGGTATATGCTGGCCTAGGGTTCGTTATTAAAAGCAGGGTTTGAAATCAATTGAAAGTGCTTCTTTACATCGCAGTGAATTGAAATAGGGATGCATTAATATGGCCGACATTCGTACATGATCTCTAAAGCGCCTCATGTGTTTTGAGTGCCACTTATTATTCATATTAAAGTCGATTAATACCTCTTTTCGTATAGAGCTGTACATTTACACCTGTCACATCGGTTAGAAGGATTATGCGCTTAGATATTTTGCTAAGCATAAAGCGGGATGTTTTGTAACATTTTCTTTATAATAGCCGCGTTAAGTTAATATCGAGAATGGCTTGTGCTCAAACTGAAAAATACTCTTTTAGTACTCTTGTCCTTGTGGGCGTTGGTTATTCTTCCTGACCTTATTTACGGCGTATTCAATAAAAATTATTTAGCGGGATATGATTTTAAGAGTATTTTGATTACTTTGGTGTTAATGGTATCCATGTTATTGAGCCCAACACCTCGGTTTAATCAAGTGGTATTACTTGCTTTAGCATTGATGCAAGCTACGCAGCTTATGTACTTCCAATACTTTGGAGGCTTTTACAGTGCGTTTGATATAGTGTTAATGATGGGAGAGGTGCATGATACGATCATTGGCTTTACCGATAGCCTAAAATTTTTACTGCCAGTGTTTGGTTTGACCCTGTTTTTTTATGGAGTCGCGTTTTATACCTATAAAAAGTACCACTTAGAGAGTTACACTTTTCGCTATAGCTGGGCTGTATTTGTACTTATTTTAATCTTGCCATTTATACAATCTTTAAATGCGAAAGCATCACAAAAGTTCCAACCGAATATCGCTCACTCGGCGGTTAAAAATGGCCTGTACAGTGTGTCATTTTTTACTGCGCGACAGTTAAAAATATTGGTAGGTTTGCGTAAAGAGATGCCTGTATATCAACCTTATGAGATCACTAAAACGTTAACTGATAAGGCAAATATAGTCATTCTCATGGGAGAGAGCCTGAGTGATCTCAATATGGAGCTTTTTGGTTATGCTCGGAAAACCACCCCTGATTTGATGCCTTATGCATCTGATCCGGCCTTCTTTTACATCCCAGCGATATCCAGTGCAGTTTCCACTCGGGTATCCCTCACATTATTTTATAATGGTGTTTATGAGCCTGATAATGCTGCTCATATTAGTAAGATGGATGCGGCGCTTTACCGTTTAGCCAAACAATCAGGTTATGAAACACATTATATAACCACTCAAAAAAATGCAGGAGGCTTAACATATGCATTTTCATTGGCGGATATTGATACATGGAAAGAAAACAAACATTTAAGCCACTATGATAGTAAGTATGATGATCGCCTACTTATGGAGTTAAAATCACTAAACCTAAACTATGACCAACCTCAATTTATAACTCTACATATGCGGAGCACTCATGTACCGTATGTTGATAACTACCCCGAATCACAGACGGTATTCCCTGTTGAAGGGCAGTCATATGCAGAATATACATTAAACAGTTACGATAATTCTGTGCTATATACACAAAAAGTCATTGCAGACATATATGAGTTCTTCCAAAAATCAGGTAAGCCAACCTATATCTTCTTTGTCCCTGATCATGGGGAACTTACGGGCCAAGGGGGGCGTTTTGGCCACAATGCCGTAGATATAGATATGGCGCGAGTCCCCTTTTTATTTTACGGCCCGAATTTACCAGAAGGTGAAGCTCAGCGATTAAAACAAGAGTTTGGTTGTATGAGTAATCATTATTTGATCAGTCATGAAATAGCTAAATTATTGGGTTACGAAATATTTAATCCAAATGAAAAGTCTGGGGTTTATTACCTAAATGGTACGGATGTTTTTGGGGAAGCAGGTTTTATGACATACAACTTAGAGTCAATGAAAAAAGAAATATGTGATAGTTGAAGAAGTTGTAGAAGATAGCTTTAGGCCTAAAAAATGAACATTATTTGCTAGGTGCCTGTGCTAGCACCACTACTAGCTACCACCATAAGATAGCGGTTATCAGCCAAGCAGGTCATAGTTGTGAACATAAAAGTGAGGGTATATCCGCTAACTAAAGCCCAGCCCACAAGGTGTCAAACATCATCTGTTGCGTGCCTGCAATGGCATCACTATCAATTACAACTACCACAGGGTAGTTGTTATCAGCTAACGAAATCATGGCGACTTTAGGCGGATAGATGGCAATATACGATGCATCTCCCTTTCCTTTTAGCCATTTACGTTCTGCTAGTTCGGCTTCGTCACCACCGTCACCTATGGCGATTACCCGCACATTGATATTTTTAGCCACACGTTGTTTGGTAAAATTAGGGAACGGCCGATACAAGTGCTCACGTAATGCCTGAGTGGAAATAACGGAATATCGTTTGGTTTTACTGCGATCTACACTGCTTAAAATATCTCTGAGCACCAGCTCTACACCATCATCTCCCTCATAAAAGCGTACATTGCCCGCGACCATATCCGTTTTTAAATGTTTTAACTCGGGAATGATGTCGGTTTTCAAATCAATTAGAGTTTGCTCTAAGTGCTGGCGTTTTTGTTCGGCTAAATCAATTAGTCGCTCGGGTGCTTCTGCTTGAAAAATACGACGCTTACCTTTTGGTAAATAATTCACCATGCCTTTGCTAACTAATACTTTTAATGTCTCGTAAGTGGTACCACGGTTTAAACCTGCTTTTGCTGCTAGGTCACGGATTGAAGTTGGACCTAGGATGACTAAGTTATGATAAAGCGTGATTTCTCGTTCGCTTAGGTCTAAGTGTTTCAAGGCATTTAAATTCATGGTTGTCATTTTTTTTGTGACAAAGTGGATTGTAAATTCTATCAAACTCAATAAACTGAGTAATCCCCTTTAATAACTGTCAGTGCAAAATTGACACATGGTCTCAAATTAATGGCCTATATGAAGGTACGACCATGCAAGGAGCAAAGAAAAAACAATGATAGATGTGGTTATCTTAGCAGCGGGACAAGGTTCCCGTATGAAATCCGACCTTCCCAAAGTATTACACCCAATTGCTGGCAAGCCCATGTTAGGCCATGTTATTGATGCCGCTGCACAGGTTCAGGCGGATGCCATGCACGTGGTGGTCGGTCATGGGGCTGATCAAGTAAAAACCCAGTTTAGCCAACAAGCAGGTATTCAATTTGCTTTGCAAACAGAGCAAAAAGGCACAGGTCATGCGGTTATGATGGCCCTAGATAACCTAGCACCTGCAGGCGTCACGTTAATTTTGTATGGTGATGTACCGCTAATACAACCCAACACGTTGGCGTCACTAATCGACATCTGCAAAAGTGGAAACGTGGGCTTATTAACCGTTAACATGGATGACCCAACGGGTTATGGCCGTATTGTCCGTGATGCCAATAACAAAGTGAAAGCCATCGTTGAGCACAAAGACGCAAACGAATCCGAGTTGACTATTCAAGAATGCAATACCGGCATTTTGTCTGTGCCGACTGAAAAACTACATGAATGGTTACCGCAATTATCGAACGATAACGCACAAGGTGAATATTATTTAACCGATGTTATTGCCATGTCGGTTAATGCAGGTATTGACGTACAAACTATTCAGCCTAAATATGCCGAAGAAACTTTTGGCGTGAATAACCGCGCACAACAAGCAGAACTCGAACGTTGGAATCAGGCACGTTTGGTATCCGATTTAATGGCCCAAGGGGTAACAGTATTAGACCCTGCCCGCTTGGACATTCGTCTAGGTAACTCAACTGGTGTTACCGTAGGGCGTGATGTAGTCATTGATGTGAATGTTATTTTAGAAGGTGATGTAATTATTGGTGATGGCGTCACGATTGAAGCTAACTGCATTATCAAAAATACATCCCTTGCAGCCGGTACAAAAGTAAAAGCCTTTAGTCATTTAGAAGACGCCTTAGTGAAAGATGGTTGTGATATTGGTCCTTATGCTCGCTTACGCCCTGGCGCGGTTTTAGAAAACGGTGCAAAAGTGGGCAACTTCTGCGAAGTGAAAAAATCCATCATTGGCGAAGGCAGCAAGGTGAATCACCTGACCTACATTGGTGATGCCATCATAGGTAAAAATGCCAATATTGGCGCAGGCACCATTACCTGTAATTATGATGGTGTGAATAAATTTAAAACCGAAATTGGCGACAACGCATTTGTAGGCTCTAATTCAGCACTAGTGGCACCAGTTAAAATTGGTGATGGCGCAACCGTAGCAGCAGGCTCCACCATTACCAAAGAAGTTGAAGCTGACAAACTAGCAGTGGCTCGTGGTAAGCAGGTTAATTTGAAATGGCAGCGACCAGCCAAAAAGTAAGACGCTGGATGGAATATGTGAGATGAGCAAAATGATTCACAAACTCCTAACAAATTACTGAATAAAAGAATAAAAAGGAAAACGAGGGAAAAAAGATGACTTTACAGAGTCTCACATCTCCCGTTTTCCAATAAGCAAGGAATTAAAGATATGTGCGGAATTGTCGGTGGTATCGCCCAGCGTGACGTAAACGAAATACTAGTCGAAGGTCTGCGACGTCTTGAATATCGCGGCTACGACAGCGCAGGTTTAGCTGTATTAAATACTGACAACCAAATTCAGCGTTGTCGTCGTATGGGTAAAGTAAAAGAACTAGAAGATGGCATAGCCGCGGACCCATTTGCTGGCAAAATCGGTATTGCTCACACTCGTTGGGCCACCCATGGTAAGCCATCACAAGATAACTCTCACCCGCACATGTCCGGTGAGCGTCTTGCTATTGTGCATAATGGCATCATCGAAAACTATGAAGAACTGCGTGAAGAATTAAAAGGGGATGGTTACAAATTCTTATCGCAAACCGACACCGAAGTGGTGGTGCACTTAATTCACCAAAATCTGCAAAAAACCTCATCGCTAACCGATGCGGTAAAAGAAACCATTCTTCGTTTAGATGGGGCCTATGCATTAGGAGTGATTAGTGCGGATCATCCGGGTAAATTAGTAGCCGCCCGACAAGGTTCTCCTTTAGTCATTGGTGTAGGCAGTGGTGAGCATTTCATTGCCTCTGACCAACTTGCCCTATTGCAAGTGACCGACCGTTTCATCTTCTTAAATGAAGGGGACGTAGCGGAACTCACAACCGACCATGTACACGTATGGGATAAAAGCAACGCTGAAGTGGTGCATGATGTTTCTGTGTTTGAACACAAAATGGATGCCGCTGATAAAGGTGAATTCCGTCATTACATGATGAAAGAAATTTACGAACAACCGCAAGTAATTCGTAACTGTCTTGAAGGTCGAATCAATAAAACCCGCTTATTAGAACAAGCCTTTGGCATAAAAGCCAAAGAAGTATTCGATCAAACTCAAGCGGTGCAAATTATTGCCTGCGGTACTTCTTACCACTCAGGTTTGGTTGCTAAATATTGGATTGAAAGTTTAGTGGGTATTCCTTGCCAAATCGAAGTGGCCAGTGAATACCGCTACCGTAAAACGGTTGCCTTACCTAACAGTTTATTCATTACCATTTCTCAATCAGGTGAAACCGCAGACACCCTAGCGGCCTTGCGTAAAGCCAAAGAGTTAGGCTTCACAGCCAGCTTAACCATTTGTAATGTACCCGGATCTTCGTTAGTACGGGAATCGGATTTAGCCATCATGACCAACGCCGGACCAGAAATCGGCGTGGCCTCCACCAAAGCATTTACGTCACAACTAGTAGCCCTCATGCTACTAACCATCGCTCTTGGTCGTCGTCACGGCATGGTAGATCAAGTTGAAGAGGAAATCGTGGCTGACCTTGCAAAACTGCCAGAGCTCATCGAACAAGCCATTGCCATGGATAACGACATCGAAGTCCTAGCCCAAGGCTTTGCCGAAAAACATAATGGCTTGTTCCTAGGTCGTGGCTCTATGTATCCGATTGCAATGGAAGGTGCGTTAAAACTGAAAGAAATTTCGTACATTCATGCTGAAGCTTACCCTGCCGGTGAATTAAAACACGGCCCATTGGCACTGGTGGATAAAGACACCCCAATCGTCACCGTTGCTCCGCAAAACGAATTGTTGGATAAACTGAAATCCAACCTAGAAGAAGTGCGCGCCCGTGGTGGCGAGTTGTATGTGTTCGCTGATGAAAAAGCAAAAGTGCAAAGCACAGATAATATGAAAGTACTTTCCATGCCATCATGCAGTGACTTAATGGAACCGATTTTGTACATCATTCCGTTGCAGTTGTTGAGTTATCATGTGGCGGTTCTTCGCGGGACGGATGTGGATCAGCCGAGGAACCTAGCCAAGTCCGTTACCGTGGAGTAAATCCCTATTGCGCTCGACTAGGCATTGTTGAAAAGATTGCTCAGCACCATCATGTATAACCACATACACTCAAGTGCTTCGCAATCTTTCCGCCTCCCCTAGTCATCGCTCATGACGGGATTTTTATAATCTCAATTGTTGATTAGGGCTCGTTACATAGGCGAGCTATGCGCCTCACTTAAAAATCTTTATGAGCTTCGCAGCCCTGCGGGTGCCTTGTCTGACTGGCGCTCGCTACGGGCTTTTATTTCCCTGATGCTAGCTACAAAAGTAGGTCGATGAGATGGT